>JAFRSL010000249.1 GCA_017427625.1 Synergistaceae bacterium
ATGTCCATTGACCTTTGTCCCCGCTTATGGTGCGTTTGATGTCGGCGGAACGGAAGTTGACGGATTTGTCGCGCTGCTCGAGGTAAGGGAGCTTGACCTGCCACAAGTCGCCGGAGATTTCGCGGGAGAAGCGTATATTCTCCATGACGATGCCGGGCATATTGAGGAGGCTTTCACGTAGGAGATCGACGTCGAGGTTCATATCGCTTAGGGCGTATCTTACGAGGGTGATTATGCCGAAAGCGATGAAGATCAGGGCTATTCTTGCGGGGGAGATTCTGAGCTTCATTGCTAGCTATTGGCTGAGTTCTCTCAGGCGTTTAAGGGCTGATGTACCTTTGAGTTTGGAGTTATTGCGGGAGTGGTCGAGTGCTGTCCATCCGTCTTTATCCTTCTGTTTGACGTATGAGCCTGCATCTATGAGGGCATTAACGGTTTCGGGGTTGCCCTTGAACGCGGCGTACATTAGTGCGGTCTTGCCGTCGTTGTCCGCCGAATCGTCAGCTCCGGCTTCAATGAGGGCATTGACTGTCTTAACATGGCCGTTAGCGGAGGCTATCATTAGGGCAGTCTGTCCGAGATTGTTCTTCGCGTTGACTTTTGCCCCAGCTCTCAGAAGTGCATTGACTGTTTCAGTATGACCATTAGTTGCAGCAATCGTTAATGCAGCTGACCCGGCTGTGTCATCCCTAGCATTGATGTCCGCTCTTGCTTTCAGAAGTGTGTTTACTGCTTTAGTCTGACCTTGACCTGCAGCATACATTAACGCAGTGAGGCCGAACTTGCTTCTATCGTTGACTTTTGCCCCGGCTTTCACAAGCGCCTTGATTGTTTCAGTATGCCCTGTAGCTGCAGCCCCCATAAGTACAGTTGTGCCGTATTTTTTATCCCTAGCGTTGACATCAGCCCCAGCCTTAAGAAGCGCATTGACGATTTCAGTATGCCCCTTAATTACCGCCCACATAAGAGCGGTCTCTTCTTTCTTGTCTTTAGCGTCAACCTCAGCCCCGGCTCTCAGTAATGCCCTGACTATTTCGATGTGGCCATAAGTTGCCGCCCACATGAGCGCGTTATCGCCTTCCTCATCTTTGGCGTTGACATTAGTGCCTGAGTTTATGGCCTTAATGACTCCCTTAAGATCGCCCCTCTTGCACATCTCCAAAAACTGCTGCTCACTCACATTCCTGAAAGATGCACCCCATGACGGCATAGCGAGTGCCACCAGCAATAGAACGGACACAGTGATTAGCCATTTGTGATTGAACATAACGAAATTCCTCCTTGTAAAATTAGTTTTGCCATGCGGATTTTGATTTTACCGCCCCACGTTGCGCGAATTTTGTTACGAATATCACTCTCCTTCTCTCTGGCTTTTCCTGCACTTATCATCTCGCAACCATATAAGAAATCTAGCATAATCCGCGAGTTTTTCGAGTTCTTGCCCTGTCAATAAAGACAGCCTCATATCAAGAACTGCATTGCCAGTTGTACCCGTTAGTGTACTCATACTATCTCCTCTTAGTAAATTTCCTGCCATAATTATATCCTCAGCCCCTCAGATTCTCACCACACAATCTTCCATGATGACCCTTCCCGCGTAACCCCCAGCGTCCTCGATGAAACCGACCTGAACACGAGCGTCTTCCGTGTCGTAATGACCTTCGCCCTTTCCTCGCCTACCCAGTCAACCTTGTAATCCCCGCCCTTAATACCAGCGCGAATATCCGATGCCTTCCCCGCTTCCTTCATGAAGTTCTCGCGCGATATTACCTTCCTTGAGCCTTCCGACAGCATATCGTACATCTCGCCGTATGACCCGTCAGCCCAAAGATTCAGGAATCTCCGCAACACCGTCTCACGGCTTGAGTATGCGTTATCGCTGTTCGCCTGGCGTCTCGGGGCAGGCTGCGGCGGCGTTGAATCACGTGATGTTTCATTCCCGCGTTCCCTCACGGTTCTCACGAAGTCGGCCATGTCGCTAGACTCCTGCTGAAATATCGGCTTAATCGGTCTCGGCGGAATCGGAGGCGGCGACGGCGGTGTGGGCTTTTTAACGGGTATGGGCACAGGCTTTTTCGGCTGACGTTTCGGGACATTCACGACAACGACATCGGGCTTCTTTGGTTCAGCAGGCGGAGGTGTCTCAGGCGGCGCGAACGAGAATATACGCTCACCCCGTCCCATTCCTCGAAGTCCTATGACGTAATCCTTGTTTGACTGCTTCGGGAAGAACACAAGTCCCTGAACGATCCCAGCTGATGGATTGTCGAGTGCCGAGTCGTATTTCGTGGGCTTGATGCGTTCACCTGATGCCGCGAGAAGTGAGACGTTATCTTTGACAGGATACAAGTTCATGGGTCTTGCACCGAATGAGTAAACGCTCACAAGAAATGTCTCTGAGGTGTCAAGTTTAAGTTCCGACACGAAATTTTCCCTGAAGCGTTCCTGCTCAACCTCGCTCATTCCCGAACGAATTGCCTCAGCCTCAGCCCAAGTTCCAGCAAGTTCCTCAGGGTAATGTACGACCCACACGAAGCAGTCCTGTCCCCAGTGCGCCGAAGTCCAGCGTTCGAGGATTTGTATGGTCTTCTCGGACGGCGTTAATTCCGCGCAGTATGACGGGGTAAAAAAAATACCCGCCGTGAAAATCGTGGCGAGTAGTAATATTCGTGAGCTAGTTGACGCTCTGTTCCGGCGGAAGTTCAAAGTCTCCTCCTGAATTTGAGTTCGCGGGCGTTCCGTAAGTGTTGCGGTTGAAAACGTCCCCTTTTATGATCGTGTCGCGGTCTGGATTGTAGCCGCCTGATGACGATTCTTCTCTCGCAGGCGTTGTCGTTACAATGTTGTTCTCGGCGGTCTGGAGGCTTATCGGTATCGGGTAAGCTGAGACTGTGCAGTCCCCCGAAGTCTGAAGGAAAGTTACCGAGCCTTCAGGAATCTTTATCGAGTTTCCGCGAATGAATACCCCGCTGACCAATCCAACAGGCCCAAGAAGCGCAGCCCCTGCAATGCTCATAGCACCCGCGCCGATTACAGCACCTTCACCGCGTCCGCCGACCTGACGGGCTTCCTTGATGGCTTTCTGAGCTTCGCTGCCAACCCACATTTGAGGTCTCTGAGGGCCTAAAGGTTTCAGACCGTTGAACGACAACCTGACTTCGCCGGGAACTCCGAACATTCCGGGTCTTTTCACAGAGCGGACTTCCGTAATCAGCAATGATCCAGCCGGAGCAACGAGATTCTGATTCACGATGAGGTCATTGGTAAGTTCGAGCCTCACGGAATCTCCGGCCTTAGATTTTCCGGGACTAAGCTCGTCCATGAAGCGGAATTTCATCGTCGTGTTTGCCGGAACTGTTACGGGGATCGCTGTTACAGGATCCATAATCAGCGTTGCAAGCAAACTCTCTACCCTCATTACGATTGGATTACCTGCGCGCGAAGCACCCGTAAGGTTTGACTCCAAGTCCTCAAGACGTTTCACAGCTGGTTCAGAGGCTCGAATCTTTTTGTCGACGACCCATTCAGCGACACCCAGCTTGAACATCATCGAGGGCTGTTCGTCTGTTCCAGTATCGAGGAAGTTCAGGATTGCCGCGTGCCTTTCAGCGATAGTACCAGGCAGGCTTCGTCCGAACAAATCCTCCTCAACCTTTGATAGCCTCTCAATGAGTCCGCCCTTTGCGACGTAGCCGTATATGATCTGCTCAATCTGTCCCATCATTTGGCGCGATGAGCCTGCGTTGACATCAGGGTCTGGGACTGCCTCCGATGCCATGCCGGAACTTGCCATCGACAGGAACATCAACAGCGTGAAAATTCTTACAGCTTTCATTTTTGCCTCCTTACTGCTTATTTCTCATGTAATCCGATGCCGCCTTAATGAAGCCGTTAAAGAGCGGGTGCGGTCTTACTGGTCTCGACTTCAATTCCCCGTGAAACTGTCCGCCGACGTACCACATGTGTCCGGGAAGTTCCACAATTTCAACTAAATCGCGCTCAGTGCAAACTCCGGCGATTTTGAGTCCTGCATTTTCGAGGCGTTCGCGGTAGGCGTTGTTGAACTCGTAGCGGTGCCTGTGTCGTTCGGAGATGTGAAGTGTACCGTATGCCTCTGCCGACTTCGTTCCTTCCATAAGATCGCATGGGTAAGCTCCGAGCCTCATTGTTCCGCCCAAATCGCGGAGGTTTTCCTGCTCCTCCATGAGATGAATGACAGGATGGATTGTTGCGGGGTTCATCTCCTTACTGTGAGCCTCGTGCAACTTGCAGACGTTCCGTGCAAACTCAACGACCATCATCTGCATACCGAGACAGATTCCGAAGAGCGGGACGTTATTCTCGCGTGCGTATTTCGCTGCGGCAATCATGCCCTCGACTCCCCGCTCGCCGAAACCGCCGGGGATGAGTATTCCGTCAGCAAACTTCAGCGTTTCCGCAGGGTCAGAACTCTCCAAGTCCTCAGCTTCAACCGAGACGATATTGACCCTTACATTGTTGGCGATCCCTCCGTGATGGAGTGCCTCGACAACGCTCAAATATGCGTCCTTGTGCTGAACGTATTTTCCGACGAGAGCGATTTTGACTTCTTCGGGCGGATTCATGTACCTGTCGACGACTCTCGCCCAGTCGCTCAAATCAGGCTCATTCTCATACGGAAGGCCGAGATATTTCAGGATTAGATCGTCAAGTCCCTCGCGGTGAAGGCTGATTGGTACGTTGTAGATTGTTGCCTCGTCGCGTACTTCGATGACTGCTTCGGGCGGAACATCGCAGAAAAGCGCGATTTTGTTCTTCATTCCCTGATCCATAGGGTGACTCGTCCTGCAGACCAGCATGTTCGGGAGTATTCCTATGCGCCGCAGCTCTTGGACACTGTGCTGTGTGGGCTTAGTCTTGAGTTCCTTCGCGGCCTCAAGGTACGGTATCAGCGTAACATGACAGTAAACGACATTCTCACGGCCCGCACGGACTGCCATTTGACGGATTGCCTCAAGGAATGGCTGACCCTCAATGTCCCCGACAGTTCCGCCGATTTCGACGATTAGGACATCAAGGCCATTGCCAGCGCGGATTATTCGCTCCTGAATGTCATTAGTAATGTGGGGGATTACCTGGACTGTCCCGCCCAGATAATCGCCCCTACGTTCTTTCTTGATTACGCTTGAATAGATTTTGCCGGTTGTGATGGAGTTCTTTTCGCCGAGCGTCTCGTCAATAAACCGTTCGTAATGGCCGAGATCCAAATCCGTTTCCGCTCCGTCGTCCGTAACAAAGACTTCGCCGTGCTGAAATGGATTCATTGTTCCTGCATCGACATTAAGATACGGGTCAATCTTGAGGATTGAGACCTTGAGACCGCGTTTCTTCAGCAATGCACCGATTGAACCTGCCGTTATTCCCTTGCCTAATGACGAGACTACTCCGCCTGTTATGAATACATATTTCGACATTTTACCTGCTCAGGTACTTGATCGGGTTGACGGGGCTTCCTCCGTTCCTGACCTCAAAGTGAAGGTGCGGGCCTGTTGAACGTCCTGTTGTCCCAATCTTCGCGATAAGCTGCCCTGATGATACGCTTGCTCCCTTTCCGAATAGTAATGTGCTGCAATGCGCGTAAAGCGTTGACTGCCCGTTGTTGTGCTCGATTACGATGACTTTCCCGTATCCTCCCATCCAGCCGGAATATGCTATCCTTCCTGAACCTGCGGCCTTTATGGGATCATTCCTGTTAGCCTTGATGTCGATTCCGGTGTGAAAATCTCTGCGCCTTGTAACCGGGTGAGTCCTCCAACCGAACGGGCTGTTAATGCGTCCCATTATAGGCCATCTGAACCCTGATGCTCTCACGGCAATTTCACCGCGCTGACGTTTCTCTGGCTTTTCAGGCTTTGCGGCTGTCTTTGCTGGAACTGTCTGGACTTTCTTTGCAGGTTCGGACTTCTTGACTTCGGCAACTTTCGTGGCAGGTTTGCTTTCACGGATAGCCTCAGGTTTTGCGCCAGGAAGGAATATTTCGTCTCCGGCTTTGAGCGAGGCAATGTTCACTCCCTCATTGACGAGAATGATTTTGTTCTTGCTGACGCGGTAACGCTTTGCGACTTCTTCAACCGTTTCGCTGTCCTTGAGCGTGTAGAAGATGCCTTCCTGATTCGGTATTCTCAGCTTCGTGCCTGGTTTGAGGGCTGACGATGTTTTGAAGTTGTTGCTTCCTCTGAGAGTCTCTGTGTCTATGTCGCTGAATTTGTTCGCAATCACCCATAGAGAGTCGCCGGGTGCCACGACATATTCACGGACTTTGAGGGGCTTATACTGCCCGCCGTAATTGTTCTCAGCCACAACCCATTTTCTCTTCTTCACTTCGTCCAAAGTGTCTTCGGTCTTCTCTGGAGCTGACGGTATGAGGAGTACCTGATTCTCCTGGATTTTCCCGTTAGCATTGAGAAGGTTTGCCTTGATTATGTCCTGAGCTGTGATATTCCCGTAAGCGACGGCGATTTCCGAAAGCGTTTCACCGCTCTTAACGGTATGCTCATGCCATCCCGGACCTTCTTCGGAGAGTACAGGCTCTTCAGTTTTTGCGGCCGCTGAATGAACGCTTGCTTCCTCTGAATCATCTTCCTCCTCGTCGTCTTCGTCATCGTGAACTCTGAGAGTTTTTCCGTCATCGAGCGTGCTCAACGTTACGTTCTCATAGTCCGACAAATATGAAGGGAAAGGCCCAAACTCCTCCATGATCTTGCTGTCATGTTCTTGTGCGTAAAGCTCCGGATTTTCGAGGGTATCGACTGATGAATCAATCTGCGTAACTTCAATGTCAAGAAGATTGCGCGAGTGAGTGAAGTTTTCATCGACACCCCCATGAGCCGGTTCAACGCCAAGACCAGAAGAAAAGCTGCTGAAATGCCCCGCCGAAAACATAAGGAATGAAGCCAGTCCAAATGTAAGGCAAACGACAATACCAAATCCCCAGCAGAAGCCAAGTGAAGCTCCCGCATGTTTCCTCCCGCGTGTTTTAGTCCTGCCCATATGGTTAGGGTAAGACTCACGCAGTCTTCCGCTATCTGATCTCAAAAACGATTCCTCCCGACTTGCCGCGCAATTACGTAATCTTACGACATAAAATTTGATACCTCTGAAAATGTGAAATCTTTTTGGCCGCTAAGTATTATAACATACATCGAGGTAGTAATAAATACTTATATGCGATGCCAAATTCACATGCTCCCGAACGCGGCTATTATAACACAGTGAAAACCAGTTATTCAGAGTAATTCACGTTTATCTTAAAGCGCAAAAAGCCTACATGATACGGTTGTCTGAACAAGCTGCCTATTGAACGCAGGAGGGTTTCTGCTCCGTCTTTGGATAGGATGTACGGCAGGGACAGGCTCTAGCCTTGTTGAAATAGAAAGCCCCCACTTTTGCAAGCGGGGGTGGTTTATTTTCCGAATGTCAGAGTTTACCTTGCGTTCTCCGAAAACTTCAGCTTCACGGAATGCCTGACACTCCCGAAAGGCTCAAGCTTCATCAGCCTACCTTCTCTGCGTTCACGCTCGCGCCCCATTATGTAGCACGTTGACGGCTCAAGCCCTAGAACGTAATCTCCGCTCTTCATGTTCTTCCACTGTGCCAAAATCGGAAGTGTATCCAGCGACCACGATACTTCCGCAGTGATTCCAACTTCAGGATTCACCAGTCTCACGAATGCCTCGCTCTCCATCTCGTTGAAGAATACCTGCTCTTCCTCACCGTCAAGGGGCTTGCTGAAACTGCACTGTTCCGGAAGACCTTTCTCAGCGTATGGAGTCCTCGGTGTTACCTTGCGTTTTTCGGGGAACTCAAGATGAGCTGCCTCACTCAGAATTGGCCAGCCGAAATTCATATGATAAAGCATCATGTACTCAGCCGGAGTTTCTGTGAGGTTCGTGATTTCGTCCTCAAGTTGTACCTCGCTACCGAACGCCGGGATCGTGTACTTCCTCTTAACGCTGAAGCAGTAACTTCCCTGCTGCGTCTCGCGAATTTCTCCGCCTACGATGATATTCTCGCCATCATTATAACCGCAGAGTCCCTTTGCACCGAGACCGTGAAATCTTCCGTGAAGCGGGTGGAATGTACCGTCATCGTCGGTGTTCTCAGGCCCAGCCGAAAGTAGCCCGCACGTGAAGAGCATCCCGCCGGGGAAATATCTTCCGAACTCGCCGGGTATTGGCTGGAATCTTGCGGGTGAGTCGTAGCCGTTCTTGGTGGTGTAGCTGATGTTAACGCCCTTGTAGCGTAGATGTCCGATGTCGAGTGCGTTGTCGGGGAGAATGTCAAGCTCAAGCCCGCCAGCCGTCGTAACCTGATACATTGAGATACCCCTTGCGTTGCCCTCGTCGAGAATTACCCTGCGAACACCGTAAACCTGCTCATCGTTGCCTACATAAGCGCGAAAATCCTTCTTCTCCATAATCGTATGTTCCTCCTGATTTTTGCCGGAACAACAGGATCTCACATGATGCTCCGGCATGAATTAGTTACCTTGATGCTTCAAGTTTCTTTGCGAGCCGTCTTACCGTTGACAGTGACAGGCCGGAATATTCCGCGATTTCCTTCATTGCCAGTTTACCAGCCTCGATCATCTTCTCAGCCGTAAACTTCTGCTGTTCTTTCTTAGCCTTCTCAGCAGCCTCCTTTTTGGCCTTAGCCACAGAGCCTTCTACATACTCTTTGACGTACTCTTCCGGGTGTTCATGTAAGTACTTCTTCACGTATTCTTCAACAAACAAGCTCACTTCATTCACCTCCTCAGGCTCATCCTTGATATACTTGATTCGCTCTCTCAAGGCATCATAGTAATACTCGTCCTTTGAGTCCCTGCAAAGAAAATCATGCACCAATTTTCCCAGCGGGGTATCAATGTCATAGTGTTCGCAATTCACGTACACAATGTGTGAGCCGTCACCAAAAGGCCTTCCGCTCTCTTTAACCACACGGTCTATCGTGTAAAGCGGCAGACCTTCATCAAGTACATCATGCTCGGTGATGAAGATCACATAGACTTCAGGCAGTTCCGCGAAATCCTGGCCAGGCTTAAGGCTCGATACATCAATGATGCTTGCGTTATAGCGTGCGCGCTTAGCATTTCCGCCAGAATCAAGACGCTGAAATTCTATGTTGTACCTTTTGCCCTCGCTGTCAATCGCAAATATATCGAGCCTCACAGAACGCCTCATGCCCTTGATGGTCTTCTGTATCTCTGATTTCTTGACGATAAGATCATCGCGTCCGAGTATTACCCTTATCACAAGCTCAACGCACTCATTATGACCCGCAAAACATGCCTCCATTAACTCATCATCCATGAGGCACATCTGCTGTATTATGTCATAATGCTTTATCTTTCTGACATCTTGCTTGTTCACGACAATGCCTTTTCCGCGAATCTGTCGAATGCCGCTAACCCTTCAGTCGTCCTCTTATACACTCCGCTGTCCGTCAGCACCTGCGTGAACACATGGCCGACCTCATCACGTAGCATGTTCCTGACTTCTTGCTCGCCTTTGAGACCGTCATACTTCTTACGCAGCCCCTCATACCACGTTTCATGTGCCTCAAGTTCAGACGGAAGAGTCTCCCTTCCCTCAAGCCACGACGTACATATCTTCTCTAATGCTACCTTGAGCCTTGCAGGAAGCACAGCAAGCCCCATGACCTCGATAAGCCCTATATTCTCCTTCTTGATGTGATGGACTTCAGCATGTGGATGGAATATTCCCAAAGGATGCTCCTCGCTGGTTCTGTTGTTGCGAAGTACCAGATCAAGCTCGTAATCCTCTCCCTTACGCCTCGCAATGGGAGTGATCGTGTTATGAGGCTCACCGTCAGAATAAGCAAGTATTCCCGCCGACTCATCAGTCCATTCTCGCCATGCTGACAGAACTCGGTCAGCAAGATTCACGAGTGCTTCAGGATTCCGTGAACGTAACCTTATCGCTGACATCGGCCATTTCACGCGCCCTGCCTTGATTTCGGGGCTGCTTGTCGCGTATTCCTTCTCGACCGGAGCAACGGCCATAGCGAAAGTGTAGCGTCCTCCCTGATAGTGGTCATGTGAAAGTATTGAGCCTCCTACGATTGGAAGGTCTGCATTTGAACCGATGAAGTAATGCGGGAACATCTCAACGAATGCGAAGAGGTTTCCGAAAGTCTCACGCGATATTAGCATAGGGACGTGATTCTCGTCGAGGACTATGCAGTGCTCGTTGTAGTAGCTGTAGGGCGAGTATTGGAAGTACCAGCGTTTTCCCTGCAACGTTAAGGGGATCAGCCTGATGTTCTGGCGCGCTGGGTGCCCGTGATGGCCGTAGAAGCCCTCGTTCTCGCGGCAAAGCAAGCACTTCGGGTAACCTGTTGACTTTATGGTCTTGGCTTTGGCGATGTCGCGGGGGTCTTTTTCGGGCTTTGACATGTTGATTGTGATGTCTAGTTCGCCGAAGTCTGTCGTGGTCTTCCAGCAGATATTCTTTGCGGTTCGCTCGGAGCGAATGTAGTTCGACGAAACTCCAAGCCCGTAGAAGTAATCCGTAGCCTTTACGGGGGACTCTGCCCTCAATGCCTCGAACTCCGCGATTACGTCTGACGGTCTCGGTGTCAGCGCGCCCATCAATTCGGTGTCAAGAAGATCACGTTCCGTCTCTGTGTTCTCGATGATGTTATTTTCGGCAGCCCAGTCGAGAATTTTTGCGAGGATTGAGTCGGGTGAGGCTGTGAAAGTTTCGTTGATGTCCTCAGTCTCGAACGAGTGAATCCCAAGAATGCCGATGAGTGAATTTGACGCCCATACTGAGTCTTCGGGGTTGATGAGCTTGTGATAGAGCGCAAAGTTTATGAGCCTGTTGATTTCGTGGTTTACCATGCGGAATATTGCCTCCTTTAGTGAAATATTTACGGGAATTTATGAGGCTATTTTACCGCATCAATTCCCCTTTCGAGCAAAAATATTTCATCGAGCCTCATTGGCTTCCCGAAGTAATATCCCTGAGCCTTGTCGAAGCCTATTGATTTCAGATATTCAAGCTGCTCGTCAGTCTCAACACCCTCAGCAAGTGCCTGCATTCCCATCAATCTTGCCATTTCGAGATTTGAGCTTATGATGTACTTTGCCTTTTCTGACTTGTTGATGTCGAAGCCGTGAAGAAATTTCATGTCGAACTTTATCGTGTCGAAATTGTAATCCTTCAGGACGTTCAGCGATGAATACCCTGACCCGAAATCGTCCATCCATACTTCATACCCCATCGCCCTGAACTTCTCAATACCAAGATTCAGGACGGTGGTATCTTCTTCGTTGACGCTCTCAGTAATCTCGATCCTCATCATTCGGCGCGGAATCTTGCAGGCTTTCACAGCAGTCTCAATCTCGCGGATAATGTCGCAAAGTTCAAAGTCAAGCCTCGACAAGTTCACTGACACAGGAAGAATCGGAAGCCCCAACTCATTCCTTGTCCTGTAATCCCTGCAAACCAGCTTCATAGCGTAAACATCAAGCTTGTGAATCTCCCTGTACTGTTCGAGAGTTGGGATAAATTCACCGGGAGAGATTATTCCGGCTTCGGGGTCATTCCATCGGGCTAAGGCTTCGGCCTCGCAGATTCTTCCCGTCGACAGCCTCACTATGGGCTGATAAAGGACGCTGATATATTCGCGTAAGATTGCGGTGTCGAGTGTGTCAAGAATGTATTGCTGCAACGCCAATTCCCTGCTCATTCCGTCGTGGAACATGCAGGAGCTTACGGAGTGATTCTTTCGGATTGAATCGCAGGCGAGCTTTGCGCGGTCGCATGAGGAGCGTATATCGTCATTCTCGGAGGGGAAATATATTCCGGCCCTGAGTCTGAGCGTAACATTCTCGTGGAGTGAGTATAAATATTCCTGAACCGTGTCAATATTCATCTCGACGGTTGCCCAGTCGGTGAGGACAACGAAATTGTCATCGGAGAATCTTGCCAGAAGGTTTAAGCTGTCCTGTGAGAAAGTGCTGCCCAGAATAAGAGCGATCTCCTTCAGAATGTCATCGCCGCGCTCAAATCCGAAGCGTTTGTTGAACATCTTGAAGTTGTCGAGGTTGAACCAAACAACGGCGAGTCCTCCTGCGGTGATATTTCTTGCGCGTTCGTGGAAGCTGTCGCGTGTGAGGAGACCTGTCAGTCTGTCATTATTCGGGCAAAGCATGAAGTGTTTACATCAATCCAAGAACTCGAAAAGGTTTAGGCCGACTTCCTCGTTGAATTTCCGTTCTACAGTGCCCTCGCTGACTTCAACAATCATCTCGCAGGTTGCGCTTACTCTTGCGGTGTTCAGATGTCCGCCGAAGACATGGCCGTCTTTGTCGCCAGCGCTCATGTGAATGTGTGAGTAAAATTCGCCGTCCTTCGTGGTGATCGTCCCCCATAGGCTGACTATTTCCGCAGGGAATGCGAAGTGATTGCGGTGGTATTTCTTCTCATCAACGTCGAAGAGTCCTACGTTGAAGTCATCGATTGCGCCGAGTGCTTTGACTTCAGCGAGGGTAATTTTCTCGTCCTCACAGAATTTCTTGAGGCTGGCCATTATTTCCTCGCCTCTGTCTATTCGCACGAAGTATTTGTTTCCGAAACGTCTGAACTGCATAATTATTTCCTCCTCATGAATGTTTTTGCCTCACTCAAAACTGAGAACTTTCATCCAAACTATATCGCTGTTAGTGTATATCTTACTGTTCTTTTTGTTCTCCTGAAGAAGTCCGAGAGATTTTGCACGCCCGGCAAATTTTTTCTTCATGCTGTTGTTGTCTACAACATAGCCTATAAACCATTGAGTTCTTTTCTCACTGCCTCCGTTATCTTCAAGAACATAACCGCCGTAAACAGAATCATTTTTATTGTCGTTTTGTTTACGGTTTGTAGCAGTTACCCTGTCAGGATTCTCCATGTATCTTAGTATTTGTGATTTGAATGTTGATGAATCAATGATATTCCCGTTTCTTTTTACCCTGCTGTCCCATAGTTCTTGCACTGGTGTCAAGTTATCATCGTTTTTCTGGTAAGCTGTACTCCATCTGACAAGGTAAGCTCCAGTGCTGCCCTTCTCAATTTTGTCTGTATTTTCGAGATACCATGCCGTTATTGCTGTCCTCAAATTACGCAAGTTGCTAATGACATTGCTTGCCTTTGCGGAACTTACAGCCTCCGTACTGCTCAACATCATCATCGCTGAGAGAATCCCAATCACCACGATAACAATCAACAGCTCCACAAGCGTGAAGCCCTTTCTACCTTCCTTCATATGAGTCCCTCCTGTTGTGTGTGTTAAAGCTATTCTACCGCACTTTCAGCCATAAGGCCACTGCATTGCCGCTTTATTCTGACCCTGACATTCCTCCTAG
>JAFRSL010000027.1 GCA_017427625.1 Synergistaceae bacterium
AGCCCTCATAGACTTTTCCCGCGACTTTCTGCCCTGTCTGCGCGATATGCTTTGCGTAAGGAGTATTCGGCGCGTAGTTGACGTAGAAATTCGTCATGATGTTGTCCGTGTCGTTTCTTGCGACAAGCTCGCCGTCAATGCACTCGATGATGTACGTCTCCTTCTCGTCTGAGAGCATCCAGTGAAGCCCCCATGTGCCATAACCGCCGTAAATGTCCATGTTCTTCAACAGCTCAACGCCATGAGCGGCGGATTTCGCGTGGTCGAGAACGTAGCGGACTACTGCGACAGCATGAATGCGAGGCTTGCCGTAATTTGTCGAGAGCAGGGTAGCGAAGTCAAGATCAATGGCAGGAGCAACGTTGCAGTTCATGGCCACGCCGTTTTCGTTGATGCCGTCAAATGTCAGGTTCGGCATTGCGAGGAACTGAGCTTCCGAAATCTTGTCGACCTCATTGGATTTCAGAGTGAGAACTGCGGCCAGTCCGATGCTTGCGTAACGTCTGCCAGCGGGGCTCTCGTCCTCTTTCGCGGCAACCTTGATCACGAACTCCGGGACATCTGAGTAATCCAGATCCAAATTGCGGCCGTAGAAGTTCCCGTTGCGCACAGCAGAACACGCGAAGCCTGTCTTGACCTGTTCGCCCGTCGTGAGGTCAGGAACGTAGTCGGTGTACTCAATGTAGTACAGGTAATCGGCCAGCTTTTCCGGAGCTGTGAAGGTGGACGCTTGAGCCGATGAACCGAAAGCCACAAGCGCGATTAGAAAGAAACTCAACGCTTTTTTAGAGATACTCATTAGAAGGATCTCCTCCTGTAGAATTTTTGCCCTGAGCGGACTCAGAACATTTCTATCATAAATTTTTGTGGAATGTTTAGTCAACGGGTTTCCAGCGTGTCAAACTCAAAAGATGACGGCCTGATTTAATGGCGTTCAGCAATGCGCTGGCGAGATAAATTTTAGGGCAGCCCTTCGACTGACAGACTGCCCAAAGGTTCGTCCTATAAGCCGCGAGCCTCGAAAACCTTTTTGCCCTCGAAGTAAGTTGCTTCTGGTTTGGCCGTGTGAATCTCCTCAACCGGGCAAGTCAGTACATCCTTGTCAACGAGAAGGAAGTCAGCGTACTTACCCTCTTTGACACTTCCGCGCTCGTCCTCGATGAACATCTGCTTTGCGACGTTGATGGTGAGGGCTTTGAGAGCCTGCTCACGGGTAACGAGTTCCTCAGCCCACCACGGCTTCGCATTCTCGAGGTGATACACGCCAGTAACCGCAATCTCCATGATGCCAAAGGGGTCATCAGGCGCGCCGCTCAATGCCGGGAAGTCCGAGTGTGATGACACGTTGATGTCATGGTCAAAATAGGACTTCATGGGATAGCCTTTGTCCCTCAAGCCCTCAGGAAGTATCGCGCTCAATGCATCCTGCAGTTCATCAGTAGCATGATGCCAGAGCATACCTGCGGTAACATGAATGTTGTGGTCTGCTATGCGCTGATAATCCGGCTGGTTAACGTGATACACATGGACAAGCGTGTTTCGCATTTCGTCCCTGCCGCCGTTGATGAACGCGTTTACGATGCGGTTCACGCCTTTGTTGCCCATTACGTGGACGTGCATGGTGATTCCGTTTTCGTTGGCCTTGCGCGTTATGTCCGTGAGTTCCTCTTCCGACCAGTTGGGGATTCCCTGATGACCGTCGGGATAGAGAGGTTCTATAAATCCCGTGCCAGTCTCCACAGTTCCGTCCATGAAGAGCTTGAGCCAGTTCGGTTTTACACGTGTGGAAGCGAATTTCTTTGCGTCGCGGGCTTTGGCCAAAACCGCGTCAACATCCATCCAACTGTCCAGTTCGTAGGCCGTGCCTAACACAAAGTGCATATCGCCGGACTTGTCCATCTGGTTGGCAGCTTCATAGAAATTGTCGTTGAAGAAGTAGGTCGAATAGCCGTCGAGGTACATCGTGTAGCCCTCTGACAACAACTGCTCCTGAATTTTCGCCATGTTTGCCCTTGCCATGTCGACGGTGAAGAGGTTTTCGTTGTCCAGGAACGAGCGCACATAAGTCCCAGCCTGCTCCTTCAGGTAACCTGTCGGTGTTCCGTCAGCACCCATCTCGATCTCGCCGCCGCGAATTTCAGGCTTGAGTACAGTGCCGTCTTCCTTCATGATGCCAGCGTTGACCAGAGCGATGGTGTTCACCAGCCCCTTGTGGCCCTCCTCGTCCGCGAAGTAAATCGGGATGTCGCTGCATATTGCGTCCAACTGCTGACGGGTAGGCATATTTTTCGGGAAAGTCATTATGTTCCAGCCCTGGCCGAATATCGCCGTTGCCCCTGTGTCTCGTGCCTTTTTGACGGCAGAAGGGACAATCTCGGCCAAAAACTTTTCAACGCTGTCTTCCCTGTCAACTATCGTTCCGGCCGACTGAATGGCATGACCCATCGAATAATGCGCGTGTCCGTTTCCGCAACCCGGCATGATGAGTCCTTTCCCGGTGTAATCGAGAACTTCAGTCTTGCCCTTTTCGACAAACGCTTCTGCACCCTTCCTGTCTCCGACGTAGACGTACCTGCCGTCTTTCACAGCAAATGCCTCGACAATCTTGTTGCCCTCAGCGGTGAAGATCTTTCCGTAGACCACGAGGTCAGCTTTCTTTTTGTAAGCCGCGACTCTCTTCGCAACGTTGGCCTTGATGTTGTTGTAGTAGAACGTGTAGTCGCTCTCATGCCGTCCGTCTGGGCCGAAGAACTCACTCGCAACCGCAGCAAGTTCCGCCGGCATTGGCTCGACTTTGGCGTTCGTTACGACAACACCGCGTTCGGGAACAACCTGAGCGTCCGCACCGACATCGCCGATTTCGAGCGTCCCGGTCTTCTCGTTCAACACAAGCGAACCCAAGTTCTCACTCGCAGGTGCGTAAGTGTCATCAAGTTTCCAGTTCAGCGGGTTAATGCTGATCGCGTTCGGGAAGAGTACGGCAGTCTTTACGTTTGCCTCAACGTTCTTCTTTCCCTCAGTGTTCCAACTGACGATGACACCGGTGTCGCTCTCGCCCGTTGCAAACTTCAAGTGCGGGTTAGCTTCGAGGTAGTCCTTCGTTACGGCGTAACCGATGAGATAGGCCGCAACCATGCGCTTGTAATACTCGGGATGTTCCTTGAAGTACCTTTCCAGAACGATCTTGGCTATGGCTGACCCTTGACTGTGGCCCGCAAGAATGAAAGGCCGTCCGCCGTTGTAATTCTCGAAGTAATAATCGAGCGCGGCGGTTATGTCCTCGTAGGGCTTTCCCAAAAGCGCATCGGCAATGTCCCCCGTCTTCTTCCAGACTTCCCCGGCGTATCTCAGGCTCGTCTGTCGGTAGTACGGAAGGAATACGTTTGTTGATTCCTCGTATGCGCTTGCGTGCAAGGCGTATTGACCCGGCGTGTTCTCAACCAACTCAGGGTTGTCCATCTCCGCATAATCGGGGTCGCCTTCCTTGAAACCCATGTACTCCGTCGCGAGAATGTAGAACGTATCAACGTCCTTCGTGATCTCTGGGACTTTGTACCAGCTTTCCGGCTTTGAATAGTCGGGCGCATTTGAAGCCATGACGACCATCGCTGACAACACTACCATCAGCAGAGCTGACAATATTGTCGTTACCTTCTTGTGCATTTCAATTTCTCCTTTCGGGATTTTTTTGGCACAGTCAGGCAGTTTAGCGATTTCTATCCGTCAAAACAAGGTGGTTGCCAAAATGTCAAATGCTCGGGGCGTTACATTCTCACTTTTTGACCCTCATGCAGAAGATGTGCGCCTGCAACGACAATCATATTCCCGTCTCTGAGCTTTTCACATGAGATTTCAATGAAGCCGTTATTATGCGGGTTATTCTGCCTTACGCTGACACGTTTCACGGTATTGTCCTCACAACGCCACACATATGTCTTGTCGCCGCTCGTAACGATAGCTGTCTGAGGAACTGTGAAGACTTTTTCCCCGCTCTCTGAATCTGAGATTTCTACCTCGACAGTGGCAGTCATTCCTGGCAACAAGGCAACATCTTTCTGCTGAGGCATTACGGCTGTAACCGGGAATGTATTTGTGTTGCGGTCAGCCTGCAAGACAAACTCCTTGAACGTCAGAGGGAAAGTCCTTTCAGGTATTGCGTCGAATTTAGCACGGATTGAATCGGGCGTTGACGACGTAGCTTTTGATGCCCAGATAACATCAGTGTCCGGGACGTTGAAGACGATCTCAAGCATTGATATGTCCTGAAGAATGAAGATCGTCTGCTTTGCTGTTATGTCCTGAAAACTCTCGACCATTCTGTCAACAATTACCCCGTCAAACGGCGCGCGCAGTTCCGTATCCCGTAACGAATCGCGCACCGCAGTAGTTGCAGCCTTAGCGACGTTCAGCGAGGACAGAGCTACGTCCATCTGAGTCTTGTATGTGTCGTAAGTCGAGCGCGGTATGACTCTCTGCTTGTAGAGATTCTCGTAACGGTTGAAGTCAGCCTTTGCGTTCTCATACTGAGCTTGAGCCTGAGCCTGCTGAGCCTGAGCCTGCTTGAGCTGTGTCTGGTAATCGCGGGGGTCTAACGTTGCAAGAAGCTGGCCTTTCCTGACCGAAGCTCCCTTGTCGACCTGAATGCTCCTGACAGGCCCGGACACCCTGAAGGATAAATCAACACGCTTCCCTCCCTGCAATGTCCCGTAATACTGCCACAAGCCGCCTTTGCCGTTGCTCCTGAGCGTAACGGTCTTAACAGGACGGACAAGCTCTTTCTGAGGAACTTCAGCATCCTTACTCCGCATTAACTCAAGCCCACGGTACGCCCCGAACACCAAGCCTGCAAGGATTATTATCTCGATAAGCTTCTTCATTGTTGCATCACCTTTCTATGTATTCTTCTTCTTCGTCGTCATCGCTGAGGTCTTCAGGATTGGGTACATTGTAGGCCACTGCCGTCATGACGGGTATGAATACCATTGTGAGAATCGTGCTGACAGTAAGGCCGCCCATAATCGTTACAGCCATAGGTCCGAACATGCTGTCCCAGATTAACGGAATCATTCCGAGAACAGTAGTTACGGCTGA
>JAFRSL010000250.1 GCA_017427625.1 Synergistaceae bacterium
CTCAGGAACATGATATTAGCCGCCGGCTTAACGCTCAGAACAGGAGGCGCGTCCGACAATCCACAGACCGCCGTCCCCGCTCGCCTCTTCACGATCAGATGACTCCCCCCTGGCGCAATGACCGCCCGGCCTGGCTTCAGCGATAGACCGTCAAAACCCTCGACAACTTCAATCTGCGATTCCTCGTTCAGACGCTTGGCAAATGACCCCGTGAACTCCTTCGGCATGTGCTGCGTTATCACGATTGGGACAGGAAAATTCTTCGGCAATCTTGGCAGCAATTCACTCAATGCCATCGGTCCCCCAGTCGATGACGCTATCGCTACTATGTCCCGACGACCAGTGTTAGTTGGAGGTGCCATCCGACGGAAATCTGTTGACTGCGGAAGAGTCTTTAGTGAGTTTGCTGAAAATCCAGCCCTCCCACGTACTCGCGCTGTGCTCGCCGCAACTACCTTCTCGATGATCTCTCGCCCTATGTCCTTGATGTTCAGCGAAATCGATCCCGACGGCTTCCCGATAAAATCAACACACCCCAACGCTAGCGCCTTCAACGTGGTGTCAGCACCCTCCTGCGTCATCGTGCTCAGCATTATCACTGGTCGCGGACTTGACCTCATGATCTCCTGCAACGCCTGCAATCCATCCATGTTTGGCATCTCTACATCCAACGTTACTACATCAGGATTCAAGACCTTTATCTGCTCCAGCGCATCACGACCGTCACGCGCCACTCCGCACACTTCAAGTCGCGCATCAGTCCTCAGTATATCACTGATAAATTGACGCATTAACGCACTGTCATCAACTACTAATACCCTTATCCTTCCATTCGGGGGCATCAAATTATCCTCCTCTCAGTTAAATGACAATCTATTATATCTTCTTTTTATCATCTTCAAACAATGTCTTTACCAGCCTCGATAGAAATCCTCGCATCCCCTTCTTCTTTTGCACCCTCTCAGCGGCAGGTTCCTCGTGCTTTATGTCAACCCCCTCGCATAATCTCAGCAAATCCCCAGCGATGTTACGCACACATATTCCCGCCGGCGATGATGGCTCACTCCTGTAGAATATCCGGCAGTTCTTCACAGCACGCTCGATTACAGGGTCTCTGAGGACGTAGCCCAGATACATCGGCGCATTCCCAAGAAATTGCATCGAGGCAAGGCGTATTCTTTCGGCAACTTCCTGAGCTTCACGGCTTGAGGCGGCCATGTTCACAACCATCATTAAGCCCCCAGACACCTCATCGCTCCCTCGCCATGCCTGCGTTCCCAGCGACTTTATCACACCGTAAGCATCACGGATACTCGTGGGTTCAGGCGTCGTTATCAGCAGCGTCATCTCCGAAGCATACGCGAACGACAGCACCCCCCTGTGAATCCCTGCTCCAGCGTCCATGATGATGTAGTCAGCCAAATCTTCAAGCCCCGATAGCGCGTCGAATAACCGCCCCATTGCGTACTCGTCAAGGTCGGCAATCTCCTTTATACCGTAGCCGCCGGGAAGCAATGACACTGAACCTCCAGCCTTCTCTGCACGCTCCGATGTCTTGAAATGCACCATGATTTCCTTGAGCGTCCTTGAGCCTTCGATGAGATGGGCTATGTTGTAACGCGCATTACGAACGCCGCATAAAATGTCGAGGTTTGCCATGCCTAAATCTGCGTCAATCAGGATGACCCTCTTGCCGAAATCTGCCAATGCAAACGCTAAAGCCGCCGCTATATTGCTCTTTCCAACCCCTCCTTTTCCGCTTAGGACTGATAGTGTGTGAAGGGTTGACGGGGAAGGGGGAGTAAAATTCTTGTCTGTTACCATTCGCCTTAATTCACCTGCTTGGTCATTATACATAATCAGCGTTTCCGTTCTTCTTCGGACTTCAGGAGGAAATCAGAGATCCTTGAGCCTGAAGCGGTCTCAATATCTTTTGGGACGTTCTGCCCTACCGTCAAAAACGACAGCGGACATCCCATGACTTTATGAATGTTGAAGATTGACCCGTAGCTTATAGTCTCGTCAAGTTTCGTGAAGAGCAAGTGAGTTACGGGAATGTTGGGTATATGTTCAACGACGTCGAGCATGTCCTTGTACTTCATGTTAGCTGACAGTACGAGGTGTACAGCATCGGGCATGAAGGAGTTATAGATGTTCTCGAAAAGCTCCATGTTCTTCTTGTCGCGCTGTGAACGCCCTGCCGTGTCGAGAAGGATTATCTCAGCGTTCTCATGCTCGTTCACGACATTGTTGATTGATGAAATGTCGAATATAATCTCAATCGGGACGCCCAGGATCTTAGCGTAAGTCTTGAGCTGTTCAACTGCGGCAATCCTGTAAGTGTCAGCCGTGAGGAGAAAGACTTTCTTGTGCTCCCAGAGAGCTTTGATTGCGGCAAGTTTGGCGATGGTAGTGGTTTTACCGACGCCAGTGGGGCCGAGTAACATGACTTTCCGTCCGCCTGCAGCATCACCGCCGTTGTCGCCAGCGCATTCGATTTGTGTAGCCAGCCATTTGTTGAAGGGGAGCTTCTTGTTCTTCTCTTTGCGTGAAATAATGCTGTAATCGGCCATGAGCTTGCGGATGTACTTCTCGTCAACGTCTGAGGCTCTGAGCCTTCCCTCAATGCCAGCGTCTTCAGGTGATGCAATGCCGGGCTGGAATGCCTGCTGCTGAACTGGACGCTGCATCGCTGTAGTAACGCCGTTCTCGACCGCTGTAAGTCTCTGCAATAACACGTCAATCCTGTCAGCGAGTGCGCCAACTTGGTCATTGAGCTTGGAGAATTTAGCGTCATCATTGGAGGTTATCCCCTCGCCATGAATGGCTCTCTCCCCCTTGTCAGTGGGCGCAAGATTTTCCTGCCTCCCTTGCGTAAGGGGAGGTGCTGAACGAAGCGAGGCGGAGGGGTCGTTTACCACAGGTGCTGGCCTAGTAGTGAGACCGTAAGCATTACGCAGGCCTTCTTGGGAAATGTGGACGTTGTCAGAGGGCAAGCGATAACCTTCCTCGCCTAACTCTGCGGGCTGTAACGGTGCGGGTGTAGACGGTGCCATACTTCCGCGCTCTTTGAACTCCATGAGCTTCTGGAACGCGATCAAGTTCTCGCGCCTTGTGTCCTCGTCCATAGTTGAGGCTGGACTTATGGGGCGTGAGGATTTAAGCACGGGTTTGGGTTCATCGTCCTCGAGAATGCCGGCTGTAACTTTCAGCACTGACCGTTGGAAAAGCCCAAGAACACCGCCCTCCTTAATCATCTGAGTCGAGAGAATGACAGCATCACGGCCTAATCTTTCAGCCGCAAACCTCAATGCCTCCGCATCATCTTTCGCTGTAAATGTAATCTGGTTCGTAACTCGCATTTCATTCCACCATTCCGACAGTCTTTACCTGAACTCCGCGTACTATCTCATTATAAGACACGACGAAAATATTGTTGATACTTCCCTCAATCAAACGCCTAACAATCAGCCTTACATCTGGGTGAACGAGCAAAACAGGCGGCAAGTTCTTGACGATCATTTCGTCCATAGCCCTTGAGATAGCTGAAATCATCTTCTGAACCTCGCGGGGGTCTAAGTTGAGCTGCCATCCCCTCGTTAAATCTCCGTCAACGCCGGCCATGATCTTCTGCTCCCAATTTGGCGACAATGTAGCTGCTGTGATGATGCCGTCAGGGCCTTGAATTTTGAGCGAGATTAGTCGTGAGAGAGATTCTCTAGCGCGTTCAGTGAGGAAGTCGACGCTTCTTGACATTTTCCCGAAGTCAGCCAATGCCTCGAAGATTGTAA
Source organism: Synergistaceae bacterium (assembly GCA_017427625.1). Classification (GTDB taxonomy): domain Bacteria; phylum Synergistota; class Synergistia; order Synergistales; family Aminobacteriaceae; genus JAFUXM01. The sequence goes on from JAFRSL010000250.1 coordinate 3,792, forward strand.
CCAGGTCTCTGATTGGGATTTGCTCACGGATTAGGTTCTGCAAAACCTTCTGAATTTCGCCGAGTGATAATGACCCCAAAAGCTCCTCAATTACGGCCGGAGCAGTCTCTTTGACCATATCTGTGAGTTTCTGGACTTCCTGACGTGTGAGAAGCTCTGCGCCGTTCTTCTTGATGACTTCGGAGAGGTGTGTCGCAAGGACAGACGGAGCATCAACGACCGTGTAGCCCATAGCCTCAGCCTTGTCGCGCAAATCGGGTGAAATCCACAATGCCGGAAGCCCGAAAGCTGGCTCCTTTGTTGGGACACCGATTAGTTCTTCTTCGGCAGCACCAGTGTTCATAGCGAGGTAGTGGTCTGGCAAAAGTTCACCTCTTCCAGCCTCAGCACCCTTAACTCGCAGAATATATTCCGTCGGTTTAATCTGAATGTTGTCGCGTATTCTTATTGGAGGAACGACGATTCCCATCTCCAACGCCATTTGCTTACGGATTGTCCCGATTCTGTCGAGCATATCACCGCCCTGACCAGGATCTATGAGCGGGATAATAGCGTAACCAATCTCAGCCTCCATAGGTTCGACGGTGAGGAGCTTCATGACGTCTTCGGGAGAGACCGGCTCTGCTTTTGCGGGTTCAGATGGTGCGCCTGGAGCTGAAGGTGCGCCTGGAGCTGAAGGAGTGCCTGCTGGAGCTTGTGCTGACGGTGCTTGAGCGGCCTGTTCTTCTGCGGAAATCTCCTGTAACGTAGCTTCACGGCTCACAGTGTACCCCAATGCTCCCATCAACACGGCCAAACTAACGAATGGAACGGTCGGCAATCCAGGAATGAGTCCCATTGACAGCAACATTCCGGAGGCGATGTAGAGGGGTCTGGGATATTTTGTGAACGAGTTAATGAGGTCGGGACCAAGCTCTGAACTTGCGGCAGCCCTTGTAACGATGACACCCATAGCCGTCGACATTAGAAGCGCCGGAATCTGCCCGACGAGACCGTCACCAACTGTGAGGAGGCTGTAATGACCGGCAGCCTGAGCCGCGTCCATTCCTCTCATGAAGATGCCGATGGAAAGACCGCCGATTATGTTGATGGTAGTGATGATGAGTCCAGCGATAGCGTCTCCTTTGACGAACTTGCTAGCACCGTCCATAGCCCCGTAGAAGTCCGCCTCTCTCTGAATGTCCTGACGACGTTGCTTTGCGCCCTGCTCATCGATGAGTCCAGAGTTCAAATCTGCGTCGATTGACATTTGTTTGCCGGGCATAGCATCGAGTGTGAATCTGGCTGCGACTTCAGCGAC
>JAFRSL010000028.1 GCA_017427625.1 Synergistaceae bacterium
ACCCGTCATCAATAAGACAGCAGCTTTTGATTTCTCTGAAGATGCGGAGTCTGTCAAACTGGAGAAACGTTCTGACGAGATCGGGATTATTGCGAGGGCTTTGTCTGGAATGAGGGATAATCTTCGCGGTATTGTGGAGGCAATTTCTGAGGCGTGTAAGAGCATAGATACAAACGTTGACGAAATGAAAGCTATGATTGACAACGTTGAGCATATCTGTGAAAACAACTCATCAACTGCTGATGAACTCGCTGCCGGCATGAAAGAGACAGCCGGAACGACTACCGCAATCACTCAGAATACAGAGAATGTGAAGAAGGACGCTCACAGTATTGACAGCCTTGCAGATGAAGGCACAAAGTTATCAGGCGAAGTTCTTGTGAGAGCAAATGAGCTTGCTTCAGTAACAGAGAAGGCGAGTGTAAGGACGATTGAACTTTACGAGGACGTCAAAAAGAAATCTGATGAGGCCATAACATCTTCAAAGGCTGTGAGCAAGATCGACGAGCTTATAGGGACGATTATGTCAATCTCATCACAGACTGGCATGCTTTCCCTCAATGCTTCGATAGAGGCAGCAAGAGCAGGAGATAAGGGGCGCGGATTTTCTGTTGTTGCTTCTGAGATTCGTAATCTTGCCGGACAGACCTCAGAGGTTGTAAAGGGTATCAGCACTATAATAACGGAAGTGAACGGTGCTGTTGAAAAGATGTCAGCCTGCCTTAACCAAACAATATCATTCCTTGAGACAAATGTTCTCTCTGACTATCAAGAGTTCAGCAATGTAAGCAGACAGTATAAGGACGATGCCGATGCCTTCGGAAACAGAATGAACGATGTTAAGAAGAGCATACAAAACCTTAACAACGAGATTGAGGACATCGCGGGAGCTATAAGCGGAATTGACATTACGATAAAAGAATCATCATCAGGTGTCAATGATATAGCTGACAAGACTTCGGGAATGGTAAGCGAGACTTTGAAGAGTGCAGAGAAGGTCAGCGGTTGCAGGGAAGCAATATCGAATCTTAACGACATAATCAAAAGATTCAAGCTGCAATAATTGACGGTAGCGACTTCGAACTGGGCTTCTGTTGCATTGAGCTTTGAGAGTACACAGATTACTCCCGCGTTTGCTGCTGTGGTGAAAAGGGACAGCAATAACGCTGACGATAAAAGTTTCTTCATGAACATGAAAGATTAGCGCGAAGTGTAGCACAATTTCTCATGGCTTCTTCAAGGACTGTGAAAAACTTGAGGCCGGACATGTCATATAATAGTCCCCATGCGTAAAATTACTCTCAGCAAACACACAAGACTCCTCCTCAATGGCAGCGAAACACTCTCGGCCATGAAAGACGCCCTAACCCGCGCCAAATACTTCATCAACCTCGAATACTTCTCCTTCCACGACGACGAGACTGGCCGCACAATCGCCGGCATTCTCTCTCAGCGTGCAAGGGACGGCGTTAAAGTCAGAATGATCACCGACGCTGCGGGAAGCTGGAGGCTCGGAGGGAAATTCATTCGCAGCCTCAAGGACTCAGGCATCGAGTTCCAAACTTTCAGCCCTTTCACCTTCCACAGAGACCACAGGAAGATCATAACGGTTGACGGGATCACAGGCTTTCTCGGCGGCTTCAACATTGGGGACGTTTACCTCAGACAGTGGCGCGACACCCACCTCATGATTCAGGGCGAGGCTGTCCATGAACTTGACGGGATTTTCGCGGAAATGTGGGAGAAAGCCGGCGGTCATTACGTCGTCAGCAAAGCAACGCGTGAATCACCCAATGACGGTGTGCCAGTGAGAATTATTGCGAGTGGGACAGGAAAAGATTACAGGACCATAGCTGACGAGTACATACGTATAATCTCAGCTTCGAGAAAACGTGTGTGGATTACGACGCCTTATTTTGCGCCGGACAGAAATTTCCGGAAGGCTCTTTTCTCGGCGGCTGAAAGAGGCGTTGACGTAAGGATTATTATCCCGTCGTCATCGAATCACCCGCTTGTATCTTGGGCATCGCAGTCGTATATTGACGGGCTTATTGCGGGCGGTGTGAGAATGTTCGTTTACAGGGAGAGATTCATTCACGCTAAGACTATGATTGCGGACGATCATGTTGCTTCTGTGGGAACGGCCAATCTTGATGCGCTTAGTTTCGGGATAAATTACGAGGTTCAGGCGTTCGTTTATTCGACGAGGCTCGTTGAGGAACTGGAAAAAGTTTTTACTGACGACCTCAAAAATTGCACGGAGGAGAATATCTCGGAAAGAAGAAAACGCCCGGCCATTGCGAGGCTCAAGGAGTTAGCCGGACGATTGTTGTCGCCAATACTATGAACGCTTAATCTTGAGGAAGTCGTAAACCCACGCTTCGATTACCTCCCAGAAAAGCCACAGCACCACCGATGCCACCATCATAACCGCGAAAAGCACCTCAACCCAAAGTGTCAGACCGTCAGCAAAACCTGCGCCCGTGAGCGACAGAACCGCCATTCCCGGAGCGCGTCCCAAAAGGCAAACCAACGACAGCGGAAGGAGCTTGAGTTTCGTCAGTCCCGCAAGAAAGCAAACAGCATCATCGGGCAATGCGGGAAGCAAGAATATCATGAAGAACGTCATGTATCCACCGTCAGAAATCACGCTGTCGAAACGCTGTATGATCGATTCGGGGACGATTTTCCGGACTAGCGATATTCCCAGCAAGCGAGCAAGCACCATAGCGATTAGGCTTCCGATTACGAGGCCGAGTGTGGTGAGTCCCCAGCCCTTCCAGAAACCGAATATGAAGCCTCCCGCGAATGCTGCCGCCTGTCCTGGTATCGGCGCGATTACGACCTGCAATACCTGAATCGCAATGAACAGCCATTCTGACCCCTCGCCGAGTTTGCGGAGTTCTGAGGGGTTATTGACGTAGAACGAGACTTTTGCTGTCCATTCTTCGGGAATCATGTAGCCAAGCCCCCAGATTAACGCACCGATTACGAGCATTATCACGAACGCCGGAATCAGTATCATTATGAGGGACGAGAATTTGCGCTTGAGTAAGTCAATAAAATCCTGCTTTGTCATGTCGATAAAAAACGGACACCAGCAAATTCCCCGCTGATGCCCCAAATGTTCATGTTGCTGGCTGCTCATCGCTGCAACGCTGACCCATTCGTCGTCCTTATTTCAATCCACGCCCCTGTAAGGAGCGACTATTCCTTGAAGCTGATGTCAGTATTTCGCTGACTACTTCCAGCCCATTGCCGCGACGCTGACCCATTCCCCATCTTTAAAGAAACGCGCTCCCTGAAGGTTAAGGCCGTTGGTGTCCTTGAGGACGTTCACGCGGACTTTCCTGTCCTCTTCGCGGTAGTCCATCTCGACGAGCATTGAGTGCTGACGGAGCCAACCCTTGTAGTAGATGCCGACTTTCGCGCGTGTCACACCGTCGCCTCTCTCAAAAGGCTTCTCGTCATAATCTGCCTGCGCGTCCTCGATCTTCACTGTCGGGTGAAAATCAGGGAGCACTCTCTCTTTTGCGAATCTCAGAAAGTCGAATTCTGACGATACTTCGACCCTTGCTTCTTCCGCTGTGTCCGCTGATGCCGCGACTTCTTCAGCCATTGCTCCGAATGCCATGATGCTCATTACGAACATAAGTACCAAAACGCTTAATGCTGTCTTTCTCATTACTGCAAATACCTCCTGAATGATTTTATGCGAAAATTTTACCAGCATCGGCTCAAAAATCAAACCCTCTTCCTCACGCAAACCAACAAAAGATGTCCTTCATTAAGGGAGATTACAGCGTCAGCTTCAGGACTTAGTACCTCGTTGCTTATGCCGTACTGAAATTCTGGGGTAATCTCGGCATTGTCAAGATTGTATTTTGCTCCCGTTATCGTGATTCCTGACGCTTTGCCCGTAATGTTGAGGAGTGAGAAGAACCGCCAGCCCCATTTCACACGAACCGTCTCGCCCGCAGTTATGATTGAAATCTCAGAATAGTCGTCAGCAATCATGGCCGACATTCCGGCGTTCCTCATCATCAAGAGAGCGTAAATGTTCCCCAGCGTCATATCCTCACGTCCGCCCGTAACCCCAATCATGAGGACTTCACTAAATCCCCGACGAATTGCCTCCTTGACCGCAAATATTGTGTCAGTGTCGTCCTTCACAACGGGAAGCTCGATGACGTTCTCCATATTCTCAGGCTTTGGGTGCGAGTCAAAGTCTCCGATTATTAGTGATGGTGATACGCCCAGAGCCTCAGCATGTTTCAGCCCGCAGTCGCAGTATATGACGTAATCATCAGGCCGGAAGTATGACCTCATTAGTGGGTAGCTGCGGATCTCAGAGCCTCCGATTATTACGCACCTACTCATCTGACCAGCCCATATTCCAGAATCCCATCTCATACTCCGAACATGCACGGAAGATTTCAGCGAGATGATCCATCTGTGAGGCCGTGTAATTCTCCGTAGCCTTCTCGGTGTACGACACAAGAACGTCGTTAAGCCCGCAATATTCTTCGCCTGAGTATGTCCGTATCCATGTACCATATAAATCGTGGTTGACGGATTCGGGATTCCTCCTAACGATTTCCTTTGCGATGTCCTCATAGCTCAAAGCGCATGAAAGTATAGCCGCAAGTATTTCGGGTTCGCCCTCCTCGTAAGCAATTCGTAGCATGTATGACGTGTAGGAGAGATTAGCGAGCTTTCGTGAGGCCGAGTCTAATTCCTCCTGCGTTACACCGAGACGACCCATATAGCCCTTGTGAATGTTCATCTCGACCGTCGAGATTGCCTGAATCACTGACGAGAATAATCGCATTGTGTCGGCTGATTTCGTCTTCGCAATTCCGAGCGCGAATACCTTGCTGTATTCTTCGAGATATAGATAGTCCTGAATTATGTAACGCCTGAACTTTTGAGGATCAAGCGTCCCGGTCTCAAGCCCCTTAACGAACGGGTGATTGTTGTACTCAGGCCATATGTCCGACACTGAGGCCATGAGAATTTTACGCACATCATGTTTCTCCGCGAATTTCCCAGTCAGGTTGAAGGCGTGATTCATTGGCCCGCTTCCCTTGCCCAAGTCAAGCATTGCACCGAGCGCACCCGAAATATATTCCTTCGCAAGCCTCACAGAGTCGGAAAGAGTGTAGCCCTTAGCGAGATTTGCAGCTATTGCGCTTGAGAGAGTACAGCCTGTCCCGTGCGTGTTGTGAGTGTCGATGCGATCGCCGTGAAACCACGTGAATTTTTCGCCCTCGCACAAGACATCGTCAGCATCATTCACAGCATGGCCGCCCTTAACGAGAACTGAACAGCCGTAATCCGCGCTGATTTTCGCACCTGCTCTCTCCATGTCATCGCGCCCGGAAATCTTCATTCCCGACAGAATTTCGGCCTCTGGAATGTTCGGGGTCGCTATCGTTGCTAGCGGCAGTAGTTCGTCAGCAAGAGTCTTCACAGCGTCATCAGTGATCAGCTTTGCGCCGCTCGTCGAGACCATTACAGGGTCAACAACAATATTCCTCGCACTGTAGAACTTCAGAGCCTCAGAAATCGCCCGTATAAGCCCGGAGCTTGATACCATTCCGATTTTCACAGCGTCAGGGAAAATGTCGGTGAATACCATATCGAGCTGCTGACGCAGAAATTCGGATGTCGCCTCCATTATGCCCGATACTCCCGTCGTGTTCTGTGCCGTAAGTGCCGTAACCACGCTCATCGCAAATACGCCGTTCATCGTCATCGCCTTTATGTCAGCCTGAATGCCCGCGCCGCCTGATGAATCGCTTCCCGCTATAGTTAGTGCTGTCCTCATTCCTCAAATTCCTCCCCTGAAATCTTCAATGTAATAATCCGCAATTTCCTTTATCCTCGTTCGGTCATTGATATTCGACTCGTCGGCAACTCCAAACGTTATGAACCCCGCCCGCTTTGCAGTCTCAATCGCAAAAAGTGCGTCCTCGAATACTCCCACATTCTCAGGAGAAAGCCCCATAAACTTGGCGCATGACATGAAAATTTCCGGCTCATGCTTCGTAGTGTTGAGCTCGGTGCAGGTGAATATAGCGTCAAAATATCCGGCTATCCCGTTTCGTTCGAGTGCTGACATCAATAAACCCCTGTCGCCCGCT
>JAFRSL010000251.1 GCA_017427625.1 Synergistaceae bacterium
ATTTTTCACGGTAAAAATTTCTCCTTTCGCAAAAAATAAAGCCCCGCAAAAATTCACAGGGCTTGAGATTCGGTTAAGCGTCAATCATTTTCCTGATGTTTTCGGGCGAGATTTTCCCTTCCATTGGCCCGAAAGCAGCGGCATTCAAAGCTCCGGCAGCAGCTCCCATCTTTGCGGCCTCAGCGAGTGATCTCCCCTCAGCGATCCCACAGATGAACGCGGCATCGTAGCTGTCTCCCGCGCCTGTTGCGTCTTCCTGAACGACCTTATAGATTGGCTGCTCGACTTCGAGACCTTTTCGGGTGTAAATCTTTGAGCCTTTCGAGCCGTTTTTGAGAACGAGAACCTCAAGGCTAGGATTAGTGAACACTGAAGCTATAGCCTCGTCAACGTCGTCTTTCCCTGTAAACATCTTGATTTCCGACACGCCGGGCATTAGGATCGACGATGACATGAAGACTTCCTGAAGCATGTCGAGGACAGCCTTGTCCTTCATCATTTCGAGCCTTACATTGGGGTCAAACGAGATTTTCACGCCGTGAGACTTCATCATCTTCATCATCTTGATGATCTCGCGGGCAAAATTCACATCGGCCATGAGCGAACAGCCCATTATGTGCATGAACTTTGTATCCTCGAAGCCTGACATGCTTTCCGGAGCTTTAGCCTTGATGCACGGAGAGTTATCCATGTAGAAGAGGAATTTGCGCTCACCGTCAGCAAAGTACGTAACGAACGCTATACCTGTGTGTCCGTCTTCGGGAACGATTACCCTGCTGACATCAACACCGTCATGCTTCAGTCGGCGCAAGATATTTTCGCCGAAGTCATCATTACCTACACCGCTGATTATTGCTGTCGAATGACCTAGCCTCGCCGCTGTGCTGATGAAAATTCCGGGTGCGCCGCTTGGGAAAGGCCCTCTGAAGTAGTCGGACTCGTAAAGCGGAATGTCCTCTTTCGGCCTCATTATTTCGACGAGAAGCTCGCCCATAATTACGATTTCTGCCATGAAAATTACTGCCCCCTTGATATTGGGATTAAATTACATCGGTTTCTATGGATATTGCTAGGAAGTTTACTATAACTGACTGGAAAAGTAAAATTTCTATGCGGAGGAGGGGACTTGAACCCCTACATCTTGGAGATACCAGATCCTAAGTCTGGCGCGTCTACCATTCCGCCACCCCCGCAGGATTGCTATATTCTACCACGTTTCACCTGTATATGCTGCTTCTGTGTATCATGAATACGTAGATGTCTGCCCTGACCTTATAGCTTGAGATATTTCCGCGCCTGTATCGCTGTCCTCGAAATATTCCTCCAATAGTTCGACCGCCAAATCCTCACATGGCCGGTTAAACTCGCGTCCCCATTCCGAAACGCGAGCTTCAAGTTCAGGGCTTAGGTTCAATATCACAGCAAATCGCCTCCGTTTATAGGCACCTCCATAGGATAATTACCGTCAAAGCAAGCCTTGCAATACGAGTCCTCACAGCATACCTCTCTCAAGCTCTCCTCACTGAGATACGTTAGCGAGTCAGCCCCAAGATACTCGCAGATTTCGTCGGGTGATTTCTGTACGGCTATGAGCTTTTCCCTGTGAGGCGTGTCAATCCCGAAGTAGCACGAATATTTCACTTCAGGCGAGGCAGCGCAGACGTGAATCTCCTTTGCTCCTGCGTCCCTGAGATGTCCCACGATCCTCCGTAACGTCGTCCCCCTGACGATTGAGTCGTCAATGATGATGAGGCGTTTTCCCTCGATATTATGCCTTATGGTTGACAGCTTAATCTTCACCGCATCATCTCTCATTGCCTGCTCAGGAAGAATAAAAGTCCGCCCCATGTACTTGTTCTTGATGAGACCTTCGCCGTAAGGAATGCCCGAAGCCTCAGCATAGCCTATTGCCGCAGGGATTCCAGAATCAGGTACGGCCATGACGACATCGGCATCAATCTTGCGTTGCTTTGCGAGCTTCATTCCGCACTTACGACGAAAATCGTAGACGCTCACCCCGTCAACAATGCTGTCAGGTCTTGCGAAGTAAACCATCTCGAATACGCAGAGATTCTTCTTGCACCAGCTTGAAGGCTCAATGCTCCGTAATCCTTCCTTGTCGATAATGACGGTCTCGCCCGGCTTAACGTCCCTCAGAAATTCCGCGTCAAGTGCCTCAAGCGCGCAGGTCTCAGACGCAAGTACATAGCCCGCCTCTCCCTTCAATCTCCCGATGCAGAGAGGGTGAAGCCCATATGAATCTCGAACGCCGATTAACTTGTCGCCTATGGTGATTACCAACACATACGCGCCTTTAATGAGGCTCATTGCGTTTTTGATGCCCGCTTCAATTCCTCTTGAGCCATGCTGACATATTAGGTTGAGGATAGACTCAGAGTCGCTTGTTGTGTGGAAGATTACGCCCTCGTCGGTTAGCATTTCTCGGAGGCTTTCGGCGTTGACCAAATTACCGTTATGAGCGAGCGCGATTTCACCGAGCCTGCAACTTGCCGCTAAGGGCTGTGCGCTTCTCTGTGAACCGTCTCCTGCTGTCGAATATCTCACATGGCCGATTGCTATGTTTCCGGGCAATTTCCCGAAGTCGTAACCCCTGAAGACTTCCCCGGCGAGGCCCAAGTCCTTACGGATTTCGATTTTACCGGCTGAATTTGCGGCGATACCTGCGCTTTCCTGACCGCGATGCTGTAATGCGTAAAGTCCATAGTAGACGAGATGAGAAGCATTGCTGCCCGCA
>JAFRSL010000252.1 GCA_017427625.1 Synergistaceae bacterium
GAAAGGAGAGGTCATTCATGGAAGAATATTTCATGTGTCGATTTATTGATGCACAGTTTGGAAATATTGACGCATTGATGGAATGTAATCTAGCTTATCAGGAGGCTTATGAGACAGAGAAAGCTAATGACATCAAGGAAGAAATTATGGAGCTTCGCGGAGAAGTAAAGGCTCTCGGCACAAAAATGGATGTATTAACGGCAAAACTTGATTTATTGCTCAGTGAACGTGCGGGGCATATATGATTAGTGTAGAATGTATAGAACTTTGTGAAAGGAGATATTTATTTGAGCAGAGTATACAATTTCAGCGCAGGCCCGGCGGTTTTGCCTGAGGAAGTCCTGAGGACAGCGCAGGCAGAAATGTTAGAGTACGGCAATTCCGGCATGTCCGTTATGGAGATGAGCCACCGTTCAAAGGATTTCGAGGAGATTCTCTTCACGGCAGAGAAAGACCTCCGTACCCTCATGGGAATCCCCGAAAATTATCGCGTCCTCTTCCTTCAGGGCGGAGGCTGCACACAGTTCGCAATGATCCCGATGAACCTCATGCGTCATAAGTCAGCGGATTACATCGTTACCGGCCAGTGGAGCAAGAAGGCTGCGCAGGAAGCAAAGATTTTCGGCAAAGCAAACGTCATAGCAACCTCAGAGGACAGGAATTATTCCTACATTCCCGACCTCTCGGATTTGAACGTTACTCCCGATGCCGATTACGTTTACATTTGCCAGAATGAGACGGTTCACGGCACAACAATACGAACGCTGCCCAACACGAAAGGCAAGACTCTCGTCGCTGATGTCTCATCAATGTTCCTGAGTGAGCCTGTTGACGTCAGCAAGTACGGCATAATCTGGGGAGGCGTTCAAAAGAATGTAGGCCCTGCGGGAGTTACAATCGTTATAATCCGCGATGACCTAATTACGGACGACGTTCTTCCGTTTACGCCGACGATGATGAAGTACAAGACCCACGCAGACAGCAAATCGCTCTACAACACCCCGCCATGCTACAACATTTACATTTGCGGACTCGTGTTCAAGTGGCTTCTGAAGCTCGGCGGAACTGAGGCGATGCACAAAATCAATATGGCCAAAGCACAGTTACTCTACGATTATCTTGACGGCTCGAAGATCTTTCATGGTACTGTCGAGAAGAAAGACCGCTCGCTCATGAACGTTCCTTTCGTTACGGGAAGCAAAGAGCTTGACGCTGAGTTTGTCGCAGAAGCAGAGAAGGCAGGCCTCCGAAACATCAAGGGTCATCGTTCAGTCGGAGGAATGAGGGCATCTCTCTATAACGCTATGCCGATTGAGGGCGTGAAGGCACTCGTTGATTTCATGGCCGACTTTGAGGGGAGACACTAAATGTTAGCACCGAAGGAACGCAAAATTTTCTGCCTCAACAACATTTCAAGCGTAGGTCTCGAAAAGTTCCGCAACGGTTACACTGTAACGGAGAACATTGACGAGGCCGCCGGGATTCTTGTTCGTTCAGCCGACATGAAGGACACGAATTTCCCCGAAGGCCTCCGTGCAATCGCACGCGCAGGAGCAGGTGTCAACAACATTCCCATAGATCGCTGTTCGGAGGAAGGAATCGTTGTCTTCAACACTCCCGGCGCAAACGCAAACAGTGTCAAGGAACTTGTGATTGCCGGATTACTTCTTGCGTCGCGGGACATTTTCGGCGGAATCTCATGGGTTCGCGGGAATGCGGAGAAGGCTGACATTGCGAAGCTCGCCGAGAAAGCGAAGAAGAATTTTTCCGGCCACGAAATCAAAGGCAAGACGCTCGGAATTATAGGTCTCGGAGCAATCGGGGTACAAGTCGCAAATTCAGCCGTAAGTCTCGGAATGAACGTTCTCGGATATGATCCCTACCTGTCCGTAAAGTCAGCTTGGATGTTAAGCCCAATGGTGAAACACGCAGACACTCCCGAAGAAGTTTACGCAGCTTCGGACTTCATCACAATTCACGTTCCTGCAATGGACTCGACACGTCACATGATTAACGCTGAAGCAATAGCAAAGATGAAAGCGGGAGTGAAAATCCTGAACTTTGCGCGCGACGTTCTTGTTGACGAGGAGGCTTTGAGGGACGCTGTGATTTCCGGCCATGTTGCAGGTTACGTCTCAGATTTCCCAAACGCTACGAGTGCGAACATTCCCGGGGCGGTCGTGCTTCCTCATCTTGGAGCGTCAACGGAAGAGGCCGAAGATAATTGCGCGGTTATGGCGGCGGTGCAGTTGCAGGATTACCTCGACAATGGCAACATCACAAACTCCGTGAACTTCCCGGAGGTCAACGCAGGATTATGCGGGGCTGAAGCAAGAGTAGCGATACTCCACCGCAACATTCCGGCCATGCTCTCAGGCATAACTTCATTCTTCGGGGACAACGGCCTCAACATTGAGAACCTCATCAACAGGGCAAGAGGACAGTACGCATATACTCTCGTCGACATTTCTCACAAGATGCCGGACGATACGACGGACAGGCTTCGAGAGATTAACGGTGTGCTGAGAGTTAGAAGGGTGAAAGAGAGAAGCTAGGAAAACGTTTTGCCTCCTCCTGAGTTATGGGGGAGGCGTTTTTGTGTCATGAGTTTTCACGTTCAGACAATGCCGAAACTGCTTATTTCTTGGAAACTGATGTTCTATGTCGAGGATATAGTTTGCTAAAATACCATTATTTGATAAAATAGTACAATTCATATCATAATCTAGGGGGTAATGTTCCAATGAAGAAAAATTTTGCGTTAATTGGTTCGGCGGTCTGCATGATGGTATTACTCATCAGCTCTGCGGTCTTTGCAGCTACCTTCACTCCTGGCACCTATGAAGGAACTGGCAAAGGGTACGGTGAAAAAGTACCAGTAGCAGTTACCGTTACTGTCGATGAGAACGCCATAACTGCTGTCAACATCTCCGGCAGTGAGGAAATTCCCTTCGGTCAGATGAACTTCGACAAATACTCCCAAGCTCTGATCGGACGCTCGGATGGAGAGATTGATGCAGTCTCAGGTGCAACGATGACTCGTGACGGCATAAGAGAGGCAGTAGAAAATGCTTTGTCTAAGGCCCGTCTCTCTTCTGGAACTGCAGAGAAAGCGGCAGAGACTGTGTTGAAAGCCGGCACATACACCGCATCCGCAACAGGCATGGACGGTGAAGTCAAGGTTACTGTTGAAGTGGCGGACAACCGCATTAAGTCTGTGAGCATCGAAGACAATGAGACTGCTGGCGTCGGTGATAAGGCTCTCGCGCTGATTGCCGATCAGGTCATTGAGCATCAGTCGCTCGCAGTGGATAGCATATCAGGTGCTACAGTCTCATCCGCCGCGATGAAAAAAGCGTTGGAGGATGCTCTGAGTCAGGCAGGAGCTGACCTCAAAGACTGGAGAGGCAGAAAAATCCCCGTAGAAGTCAAAGATGAGGACTTCACCTATGACATCGTTGTTGTCGGGGCTGGCTACGCTGGAATACAGGCGGCGTTGAAGGCTTCTCTTGACGGGGCGAAAGTTGCTCTTCTGGAAAAGCTGGGCATCGTCGGCGGAACTTCCATCTTCTCATCAGGGGCTTTTGTGGCGGCATTCACGAAGGAAGAAGTCCCTGAGAAAGTCCAGATATGGATTAACAGGAACACGGAGTTTCTCAACAAGATTGACCGCGACAAACTCAACAAAGCGATGGAGAATGCTCCCGAGATCATAGCCCTGTACTCAGAGATGGGGATTCACGGAAAACCCTACAAGGGAACAGGCTGGGGAATCGATGCTTCGGAAAAAGCCATCAAGAATGCTTCCACAGTCAAACTCGCCGATGTCGCAGTTCATGCAAAGGGCGGAGAGTACCTTCTCGACACATTGATGAAGAGGTTGGAGAAGAACGGCGTTGATGTGTTTGTGAATACTCCGGCCACCAGTCTCATCACAGAAGAGGGCGCGGTTCGCGGCGTAGTATGCAATACAAAGCGCGGTGTAAAAACTTTCCATGCAAAGGCAGTCATCCTAGCCACAGGAACATTTGCAAGGAACGCCGAACTTGCCAAAGAACTTGATCCGGGTTCGGAATACAACTTCACAGCGGCATCAAAGGGCGATGAGGGCGACGGCATCATAATGGCCAGGAAGCTCGGCGCAGTGCTCTACCCATACCAGCACAAGATGAGCGGTATCTTCGCACCGGATCCTTACGACATGCCATTGGTTGGACAGCCGTCGAACAGCTACCCTTTCAACTGCTTGCTCGTAACCAGCAAGGGAGAGAGAAAGGTCTCAGAGACTGCCGGAAGCCATTTCCAGACAGAGTACTTCATCGAAGAAAATGCTCCTGACTTTGGATGGGTTGTTATGGATCAGGCCATTGCGGACAGATTCCTGAACCTTGAGAAGTACCTCAAAGCGACGGAAGAGGGCAGTACATACATCGAAGCCTACAAGGCCTCTTCCCTTGAGGAACTGGCAAAGAAGATGAAGGTGGATGCCACAGTTCTTGCCGCTACCGTAACCCGCTACAACGAACTCTGCAAAGCGGGCAGGGATGACGATTTCGGAAAAGACCCGAAGTATCTGGACCCCATCGACGACGGCACGTATTACGCTGTGAAAGAGTACGACCTGACCAGAGGGGAATACGGCGGCATCGTAACCAATGAAAAGGCTCAGGTTGTGGACAAAGAAGGGCAGCCCATCAAAGGCCTTTACGCTGCTGGGCTCATCTCATCAGGCGAGCTGCTGGGGGACTTCTATCCAGGCATGGAAGCTCTTGGGATTTGCTCATACATGGGCTACATAGCAGGTAGAGAGGCTGCGGCAGAGATAGCTCGTTAAGAAAAAGTTTTCTTGCGGTGTCTGAAAAAAAGCCCTCCGTATTTTTCACGGGGGGCAATGTTTTTTTACGCTTCGACAGTTCCGAAAATCTCTCCAGCTTCGTACTTTTCGCCCGTCTTGAAGTCCATGAGCTTGCAGTCGTCGGAGTTTGTGATGATGAACGCGCTTATTGCTGATTTCCCTGCCGTTACGATCGCGGCCATGTCGAACTCCATGATCTTCTGTCCGGCCTTAAGCCTGTCGCCTTCCTTCACCTGAGGTCTGAAGCCTTTTCCGTTCATTGCAACAGTGTCAAGCCCAATGTGAATAAGTATCTCCGCCCCGTCATCAGACTTTATCCCAACAGCATGACGCGAGTCAGCAATCGACACGACCTCGCCATTAACAGGTGAGAAGACCACACCATTGTCGGGGATTATCCCGCAGCCCTGGCCGAGCATTCCTTCAGAGAATACGCCGTCGTTGATCTCCTTGAGGGTGATATATTTCCCCGAAACAGGAGCATAGAGCATGTTCTTCGCGGCATCAATGGCCTTGTCCTCGCCAGCTTTCGCCGCAGGACCTCCGAGAACGAACGCTACAATTCCCGCCACAACTATGGATGTCGCAATCGCTACGAGTATGCCGATGATTGTATCCTGGAATATAGGCACAGCAAGAATCGTCGAGTACCCCATGACATATGCCCTTGCTCCCAAGAATCCGGCTACGATTCCACCTGCCGCACCTCCGGCCATGACGCCA
>JAFRSL010000253.1 GCA_017427625.1 Synergistaceae bacterium
CCCGTGAAGACCTCAACTGCCGGGCCAGTCATCCAGCAAGTATCATCATCGTCAACATGAATCACCAAGTCCCCGCCTCTCAGGTGAACCATAACATCAGCGTTCCTGTCCAGCCTCCCGGAAACTACCCCCGCAAATACGCTCGCAGTTGTCCCTGTTCCGCAGGCCATTGTCTCGCCCGAACCTCGCTCATAAACGCGCATGTTGATTTCACGGCGTGATATTACGTTGATGAACTCGGAGTTTACGCGCTTGGGGAAGTATTCGTGCTTCTCGAAGTAATCACCCTCAGCCGCAAATTTCGAGTCCGGCCATGAATGAATGTCCGCTATTATCGGATTCTCGTCAACGAAATAGACAGCGTGGTCGTTGCCGACGTTGATTCCGATGTACTTCAACGCCATTCCGTGAACGTTGATGTCTCTGGGAATTGTGGTCGTCGCTGTACCCTTGCCCATGTTCACGCGGACCGATGAGACTTTGCCGTCTTCAACCGTGAGATAAAGCGTTCTCATTCCAACGGGCGTATCAATCGTAAGCTCCCGCCTGTCCGGTGGAATAATCCCGTGTTCGTAGACATATTTCGCAACACAGCGGATTCCGTTCCCGCACATCGTGTCAGATGAGCCGTCGGAATTGTAGAGCTGCATGAAAGCGTCGGCGTTCGGCGTGGGAAGTATCAGAATCAATCCGTCAGCACCGATTCCCTTGTGGCGGTCTGAAATTTTGATTGAGAGATTCGCGGGGTCGTTTACGCTTTCCTCGAAGCAGTTGACGTAGACGTAATCGTTTCCGCAGCCGTGCATTTTCGTGAACTTCATGTGTATAGCCTCCGTTTTGTTTGGTACAGTAATTCTACACCATCTCAGTCCTCGCAGACCTCAGAATTTATCATAACCCGAAGAAGATTCCCACTTCTATAAGTGGCGGTAGCTCACACCTTCTCCGACCGTTTTGCCGACAAAGCCCCCTGCAACTTTGGCTTTCTCAACTACTGTCTGCCCTATTGAAGCACAAATACCTGCCCTGTTCTCCTTCAGAACGTCTATCAGCCCCTTCTCTGCTGCCGTATATCCTGCTCCGGCAACGGCCGCCTTCAGCCCCAAATCATTCCCCGATTGAAGTCCCTCCTTGACCCTCTGAGCTTCCGGACTTCCTTCATCTGCCGATATTCCCGATGAAAGAATCGCATCATCAGCAACCACTTGCCCCATTACAGCAGAATCGCAAATTTCACCGGCAATTTCTCTCGGAGTGGTCGGCACTTTGACGGATTCAGGCGATGAACCTGTGATTATCTCTGTAAGTTCTGATTTCGACTTTGAGACGGATTTACCGAGATTTGCCTTTTTCTGATTCGGAGAGGTCTGACGTTAGAGCCTCCTCTATTTCGTCAACAAACCATTTCTCCTTGCTCTTGCCCTGAGAGATTGCGCTTTCAAGGGATTCCCTTGTGTCTCGCTGAATAATCAGGGCTGAGATTATCTCTCTGGCGATTTATTTGGTGGCCATGATTTGCTGCATAGTCTATAATTGTTCTAAAATGTAATCTTTCACAGAGGGAATTTATCGCACTATGAACAGAAATTCTTATGTTATATTTGCTGGATTATTCTTAGGGATATGCGTTATTCTATGCGTCGGAATCTGGTACTCCATCACCGAACTTCGTGCCTGCCGCGAGGAATATGACCAGTTGGACTCGGAACGGCACAACAATTCCGGCATGATCACTAACCTCGAAACCAGAAACGCTGCCCTCTCAAGAATAACTCGCCTAAGCATCAACAATGCCGTATTAGTCCCCGATGCCGTAGCATTCTTCTCTATGGTGAGGACGATAATGGAAAGGCACAACATCAGCTTGCTATACATGACAACTTCAGGGCAGGACGATTCAGGAAAGAAGGATAACGTTCTGCAGATTAAGGTTGACGGAGGATATTATGACATGGTCGGAATGTTCGCGGACTTGAGAGGGCTTTCCACTCCTTCAAAGATAACGCGCCTTAGCCTGAAACGTAACCATGACCTCCCAGAAGAACTCGTCGAAGCCGACATAACCCTTGAAGTTTTGACGGAGGAATAACATGAACGAGAGAGAAGCTGCTGTTCACTTCTATGAAATGCTCACGGGGGTCTTCAACGATAATGAATCGAAGGCTATCCGCTATGTATGCTTTGCTGTGCTTTTCGTCGGAATGCTCTGGGCAGGTTTCAACTATTTCCGTGCCAGTATGCTCGCCAATACGGAAGTTCCAATAGACCCAGACCTTTTTCAGGATACAGTAATGCCCACCAATGAGGCTGCATTCCAGAGAGTCGTCGAGCTTGCACAGACCATCGACAACGTTAGGACTTCGGGTGCCACAATCGCCGCAACTCTTGACGGTATCCACAACATGCCATTCAACGTTGACCCTGAAGGTGGTGAGCTTGACCCTTTCGGCACAACTGGTACAGGGGTAAGCAATATTCCTTCATCTTCAGCAAACGGGCAGGAATCCCCCAAAGCAGGGCCTATGACCGTGAAGATGATCATGACTGCTGATGACGGCCAGAGGATTGCTGTTGTTGACACGGGAGGAAAGAAGGCTGTAGTTCTCAGGAGAGGCGATGAACTTCCCGGAGGAGGCGGCTTCATACGCGCCATAAGGCCGAACGGTGTTACTGTAATCGTAAACAAGCAGGAAGTAAAATACGATGTCCCGGAAATCCCAAAGTTCGAGGAAATTCAGAAACCCGGAAAAAAATCCCGCTAACCAAAATTTCACTTCGTAGAATTACGTAGTATAATATGCTTATTCTAAAATCATGAAAAGGTGCAGTGAGATTTAGCCATGTTACGAAAATTTATACTTTCTCTTGTAGTTACCGCCGTGATTTCCGTATGCGGCATTTCACAAGCGGCAACAAAGAATAATAACCCGAAATATACCGGCCCTCTGCTAAGGTATTGCAGAATGTACCAGCTCGGCGAAAACGAATTTATCATGAAGCTCGAAGGAAGGAATCTCCCCCTCCCTGAGTGTGAAAGCAGGAATAACTCCCTCTATATCACTCTCAACGATTCTAAGATATATCATCCTGACACAATAGTCTCGTCTTTAACCGCTACCATAGATTCAATCCCGATGATATATGAAGTCAAGGCCGAGAATGTCTCTGACGATGAAGCGTTCTGGGGTGTCGTTACTGTCAAGGCTAACTCAGAGCTCGAGGTCCTCTCTCTCTCACGCGCTAACGGCGGCTGGCAGTTCCGCGTTAAGTCTAAGGGTGAAGATAAACTCGCGCTCGGCGGAGCTTACCTTCCTCCTCCGAAAGCAATCCCTTCACCTGAAAGCAAACTCCCCTTCAGAGTGGATTCAAGGATTACTCTTGAGCTTCGTGATGCGGAACTAAGGGACGTTCTTCGGGGGATTATGGCGTACATTGGGCGAAACGTCATAATCGACCCATCGTTCCCAAATGACGTGCTTATCACCATGACTCTCGATAATGTAAGAGCCGATGACGTCCTCAACCAGTTCATGATGACTTACGACCTGGCCTGCTACACTTCGGGCGTCAATACTCTCACCTTCGGGACAAGGGAAGGCCTCTACAAACTCTCAGGGCAGCGCTCGATAAAGCAGTTCCAGCTCCATTTTGCAGAACCAGCTCAGGTAAGCTCAATGCTAAGGACACTCACAGCTCTCGGGGACAATGCCATCACCGTTGACGAAAGAATGAAGACCGTCTACGTCAACACTAACCCGGCGAAGATGCAGGAAGTCGAGGAATTGATTGAGCTTCTTGATACCCCGCAGAAACAGGTCATGATAAGGGCGAGCATTTTCGAGTTCAACGACAATGACAGCCTTGCGGTTCAGAACGCCCTCGATATAGCCTACGATGACATTCAGCTATCGCTCGGAGGAGTTACTGGCATAAATGTGAACTACAGAGCTGACAGAACATTGAAGGGGCGAACGGTTTGGACTGACAGGGTTATAACGGACACTTTCGCAGCACTTGAGCAGAAGGTTAAAGGAAAGGTTCTCGCTAATCCTTCCGTCATTGCTACGGACGGAAAGCAGGCTGAAATCAACTTGACTCAGGATTACCCGTATGTCTCCAGCCGCAACAAGGACGATGGCACTGTAACTTGGTCAACCGAAGAAGTTGGCCCTAAGCTCACATTCACGCCTAGAATCGGAAGAGACGGCTATGTTACGCTGACGCTGGATATTAGCACG
>JAFRSL010000254.1 GCA_017427625.1 Synergistaceae bacterium
CGCGCTTGTAATCTCCGCCTTTGACTAGAACATCGGGCTGAATGGTCTTGATGAGTTCAAGCGGCGTATCTTCCTCGAAAATCACAACGTAGTCAACAAAACCCAAAGCACAAAGAACTTCCGCTCTGTCAACCTGAGAATTTATCGGACGAGTCTCACCCTTCAGCCTCTTCACCGAAGCGTCGCTGTTTAGTCCAACAACAAGAACTTCACCGAGTTTTGCAGCTTCCCTGAGATATTTGACATGCCCGGCATGAAGAATATCGAAGCAGCCGTTAGTGAATACCACAATTTGTTCTTCGTGAGTCTTTCTGAACTCTTTGAGGGCTTTGCCGCTTAGTATTTTCTGACCGACATGAACGGCTTTCCTGCTCAAAGCACTCCTGATTTCCCGCCAGTAAACCAGAGAAGTTCCGACTTTCGAGACTTGAATCCCTGCTGCAGTGTTGGCAATGTCGACACACTCTTTCATGTCGAAGCCATTGACCATGCAAGCCGCAAGATAAGCTATCGTTGTGTCTCCTGCGCCGGTAACGTCAAATACTTCCTGAGCTACGGACTTGATGAAGTACGATGAATTTTCACCGGCCAGAACCATTCCACGAGAGCCGCAAGTCGCAAGAACGTATTTGTGATGACCCTTTTCCCGCAGGAAATTCGCAGCCTCAATTATCTCGTTGTCACTGACTGGATTCAGTCCTGTGAGAATTTTGAGTTCGTTGAGATTGGGCTTGAGGAGTAATGCGTCATTATATTTCTCACTCTTTTGGTCTTTGACATCAACGATTACTGGAATATTGTTCTCGTTTGCCATCTTTATGACGCCTTGAGTAAATTCAAACGTCAACAAACCTTTCAAGTAGTCAGACAAAAGAATCAAGTCAAACGTCTTGATTCCTTCACGTAGCATTGAGAGCATTCTTTCACACAAATAAGCACTGATTGGCGAAGAATCTTCAACGTCCATTCTGATTACCTGCTGATTGTTCCCCGCAAGAAAACGGGTCTTAACTGTCGTGTTTCTGTCATCGAGCCTAACCAGTAAATCCGAACTAATCCCCATTCTCTCTAATTTCTCAATGAGTTCATCACCAACGGAGTCATTACCTATTATGGACATTACTGAGACGTCCTGTTCAGCGGCATTCAAGTTTGCTGCAACGTTAGCTGCTCCGCCGAGGACACTGCGTTCTTTAGACTTTTTGAACACAGGTACAGGAGCTTCGGGTGAAATTCTATTTATGTCGCCGGTGAAATAAGTGTCGAGCATAATATCTCCGATAACAAGAATTTTCCCCGCATTGATGTTATTCAGTGAACCTGCCAAAACTCTAAGCCTCCTCCATGAAAAATTATCTATTATTACTCCGATTTATTATAAATCAGAAATAAAAATATCTCATGCTAGATTATATCCTAGATTGAGGCGTCCTTCTCGATGTATGTATCACTCTGAGGGATATAGGCTTCGGGCTGATAGTAGTCGTAATAGCTCACGAAATATTTTACGGCGTTTTCGGGGAAGAACGCTTTGAACTCGCTGTAGAGCTGCGCGGCAAGTGTCTTATTGTGAGCGAGGATTAAGGCAGGGCGGTCGAGATTAGCGATCACGTTTGCGACTGTGAAGGTCTTTCCGCTTCCCGTAACTCCCTTGAGGGTCTGGAATCTGTTCCCGGCCATGATACTACGGGTGAGTGAGTCTATGGCTTGAGGCTGGTCTCCTGCAGGCGGCCACTGCGAATATAGTACGAAATGTTTTGACTTCTTCATTTTAAGATTGTCCCTTCATGCTTTGAGTCTGTGAATATTATAATAGGGCTGTGATTTTTCACATAATACCCCGCATGAAATGTGGTAATATATAGCGACATGTCAGCTTTGTTATTTTCACCCGAAAGCGGAGGCCTTAATCAGAAATGCAGGAAGTCAAAAAAGTTACCACTGAAGCCGGGACTAATGAATGGCAGCTAGTCGTCTTTGTGCTCGGCGATCAGTCTTTCGCAATCAACGTTGACAAAACAAGGGAGATATTACGCTGGCCCGGCGTCCGTTCAATTCCAGACGCACCTGTCGCACTAATCGGAATCACGTCGGTTCGCGGCGAAGTTCTTCCTATGGTTGACCTGAGAATATTTCTCGGTATTCCCCCAGTTACCCCAATGGAGCAGAGCAAAGTCATCATAGCTGAGTTCAACGAGGTGAAACTCGGCTTTGTTGTTGACGCTGTAGAGAGAATATACAGAATCAAATCCGAAGACCTCGACGCAAGCATGACAGGGAAATATCTCGGCGACTGGATACTCTATGTCATAAAGCGCGACTCACGCAACGTCCTTCTCCTCGACTATGAGGCAATCGTCCAGACAATAAGCCCGCAGCTCGTAATCCAGCATTCAGGAGACCCGGGCAAGGCAGTCGCAATGATGGAAGGCGTTGGACACCCCGGCGACTATCACATCATCGTCGCGGAAGACTCGCCGTTAATCCGTAAGCAGGTCGAGGACGCACTTATGGCAAGCGGTTTCACTGACCTTCACATCTGCCCAGACGGTAAGGTTGCTTATGATGCTATCGTCGGAGCGAATGAACACTGCGATCTCCTCATTACGGACGTTGAGATGCCGAGACTTGACGGTCTCACACTGACGAGGCGCATAAAGGAGAATCCTGAGACGAAGAATATTCCGATAATAGTATTCTCATCGATAATGGCCAACGACATTAAGAACAAGGCCGCAAGTGTAGGAGCAAATTATCAGGTAACGAAGCCCGAAATCACGATGCTTGTTGAGTGCGTCGTCAAGGTAATCCGTGAGAAGCAGGAACGTGAAGCAACGGAGGCAGCAAGCTGATAAAAACACAATCTATATTGCCATTCTGGAACTCTGAGCTTTATGTGGAGGTGTCTCCGTGTTTTCCGTTTGGGAAGGATTATCAGCTCGTATCAGTGAACAGATTTCATGACCCTATCCTGAGGAGCATAGCTGGGTCATGCCTTGATTTGGACAGCGAATTTTTCTTCATGGCCTCGCCCAGCACCGGCTGTGTTGGAAATCTTCCGCGTGAAAACTTCTTCAGGTATCAGCCCGATGGCGCGTTCAATCTGGGTTTTCTCATGATTCTTGGGTACTCGGAGAAAGTCGAGAAGGCTGTAATTGTTTCGCTGAAGTTAATGATGGAGGAAAAGAGCGGCCTAAGCGCGGGGATTACTACGTGTTCAATATGGTCTCGCGGAATCTTTGAGGGGAATGCGAAGGTTATCGCTATTGCTGGAGATGATCCATTCTTTGACGGCTCGAAGTATCTCTATGTATTTGCGCGCGTCCTTCTTGACGTGAGGAAGTATTGGGGTACACCGGGGCAGTCATATTATGCTGAGAAGTTCGGGTATGAAAGGTTCTTTATGCGATGGGAGAACGATAGTCCTTACGACATGGCCGCAAGCAGTACGATAGCAGAGTTTGAGCTTGACACAACGAGGGAGATAGTAGGCGGGTCATCAAGAGAGGATTTTCCGCCGTTTATGGGTGCGGCAGTTAGCATACAATAAGGAAGTGTTGAAATGGCCAAAAAGACAGAGAAAGATACAAAGAAGCCCGCAGAAGATACTAAGAAAGCTACTGCATCAACAGGAAGTAATACAAACGAGAAGAGAAGCGGCAGTGTTGCCAGCCTTTTGGACGAAGGAAGCAGCAGAGGATATGTTACTCACGACGACATAGAGCGTCATCTTCCTTCTGAGAGTTGGGATGCTGACACACTGGACAGGATATTCACGAACCTTCAGGAGATGGGTATTGATGTTGTCGACAAATCAGAAATCGACAAGATGCCCCAGCAGAATGATGCCCGCGAGGAATTTATCCCAACAGTTGACAGCGAGATGGGGAAACTCGATGACATTCCCCTTACTGACCCAGTTAGAATGTACCTCCGCGAAATCGGAAAAGTCTCCCTGCTTACGGCGGCTGAGGAAGTTGAACTCGCAAAGAAGATGGAGAACGGAGACACTGAGGCTAAGAAGCGTCTCATTGATGCGAACCTGAGGCTAGTCGTTAGCATTGCGAAGAAGTACATCGGGAGGGGAATGCTTTTCCTTGACTTAATACAGGAGGGTAATCTCGGACTAATCCGCGCTGTTGAGAAATTCGATTACCGTCGAGGCTTCAAGTTCAGCACATACGCGACATGGTGGATAAGGCAGGCTATAACTAGGGCGATTGCTGACCAAGCTAGGACTATTAGAGTACCCGTTCACATGGTTGAGACGATCAATAAGATGGTTAGGATGTCGAGGCTTCTCGTTCAGGAATTGGGACGTGAGCCTACCGATGAGGAAATCGCCAACAAGATGGGAATCGAGCCTTCACGTGTCGAGGAGATACGGAGGATTTCGCAGCTCCCTGTATCGCTTGAGACCCCGATCGGCGAGGAGGAAGACTCACAGCTCGGCGACTTCATAGAGGATCATGAGCTTCCAAGTCCTGATGAGGCTGCGGCGGGTCATCTGCTTCATGAGCAGATTGAGGAAATGCTCTCGGCACTATCTGAGCGGGAACGTGAGGTGCTTCACTTCAGGTTCGGGCTTGAGGACGGACACTCGTACACTCTTGAGGAGGTCGGCAAGAAGTTCAACGTAACACGAGAGAGGATACGTCAGATTGAGGCAAAGGCACTTCGTAAACTTCGCCAGCCTAGCAAGAAGCTGAAGGATTTTCTTGACTGAGGAAGGCTGAGATGTCAACCAAAAGTTTCATGAACACCGTGAAGAATGCAAGGCGCGGGGTCTCTCTTGCAAAGAAAGTTCATTACAGGCTCGCATTTGTTGTTGCGGGACTTGTGGGGCTTCTCTGCGTTAGTGCATTCTTTGTTTGGTGGCAGGAGAAGGGATTCAAAGGGTCATACCTTGATGCGCTGTGGACGATAATGTTCACGCTTATAGGGCAGGGCGAATTTGCGTCCTACCCTCACACATTCAGCGGGAAGATAATAGTATTCTTCATATCAATATTCGGCGTTGCGATTCTTGGAGTTGTATTCGCCGAAGTTATGCAGCGGATAATCAACAGCAAGATAAAGCAGTTAATAGGGGAGATGATGGGGATAAACACATGCAAGTTTGAAGGCCATGTTCTAGTTTGCGGGTGGAACGCTAAGGCCGTATACATTCTGCGCGAACTTCTGGCTTCAGGAACTCAGGCGGCACTAATCGCGAAGGAGAGGCCCGATAATCTGGACAGCAACGTATTCTTCATACAGGGAAACCCGTCGGAACGTGATACTCTGATACGCGGGGGAATACAAAAAGCACAGAGCGCGATAATCCTTAAAGACCCGAATTTCGGCGAGGACGATTCGCACTCGATACTAACGGCATTGGCTGTTGAGGACACTGCGCCCGATGTCTACACAGTGATGGAACTATACAATCCTGACAACGAACGTTACGCAAGGTACGCGCATGTTGACGACATACTGTACTCGGACAGCCTTGTCGCTAATATAACGGCCATGTGTACGCAGAACGAAGGAATCTCGCCGTTCATTCGGGATATTCTTTCGTCGGCTGATGACGGACACAGCTTCGCGGCGTTTGATGTTCCTGAGGAATACAAGGGAAGGACAATCCGTGATATGTTCGACTACCTCAAGAGCGAGGGCGGACTTCCTGTTGGTGTGATCACGCCTCCTACTGCGGCGGGGCATATTCCGTCGTCGGAATGGATCTCGCAGGTCAATCCTCCTGAGGACATGACGATAACGCTACCGATGAAGGTCGTGTGCATCGTTAAGGACAGCGGGGGACGTAAGGACTCGTAATCATGGAGAATAATCCAATTCCGAAAGAAGAACAGGATACTCTTGAGAAGTGGAGCGCGTACCGTGAAGCGGCAAGGGAAGAATACGAGTACGCCCACAGCAACGCCAATAGGCTGGACAATAAGGTGTATATACTTCTGGCAGCGTGCGCGTTTCTGTTTCCTTTGGTCTACCCCGTAAGGATCGAGGCAGCGGGAATAATGTCATCATGGCCGGAGGGAGTCTTGAAGGTGATACGACTCCTTCCTATGGGGTGTCTGTCTGCGGCTATAGTCATTCTGCTTTACGCGCTTAAGACTACGAATATTGCAAGAGTTGATGTGTACAATACTCTCGTGAAGGCAAAAGCTCGCAATGAGTCTGCTCTTGAAGTGGAAAAGAGATTCGCGTGGCTCTACGCTATCAGCAGAGTGGACGGAAAAGCCAGAGAGGACAGAAGGCACAAGATTACGGATATAGCGTTGATGCTGATAATTGCGTCAGTGGTGATATTGCTGACAACGGAAGTGATACAGCGGTACTACCCAGACATAAACAGAGGCGGTGAAGTGAGCATGAATATGGACAGGAGAACAGAAATCTCCTCAGATGAAGCCGCGAATATGACAGCCGATGAGCTTATTGATTACGCTGTGAAGAACGGTGTAATGCTGAGAACACCGACAACCCGCGAACTCATGAGTAGCAAATACTTCCATTATCGCGGAGTAAACAGGAAAGATTAACCGTCAACAAAAAAGGGAGACCCTGAAAATTCTCAGAGCCTCCCCGAATTTTTCACATCAAGCCCTCCAAAGTTCCCACTTCAGAAGGACATCAGTCAGAAAATCATCAAGCAGAGGAAGAATCATATCGTCAATTTCCTCCGGGATACCGTACATTCCTTCAGCAACTGAGCAAGCAATCGCCGTCAATGTATCACTATCACCGCTCAACGACACCGCGCACCTCGTTACGTCCTCGAAGTCCTTGCCCTCAAAGAAAGCCATCAATGCCTCAGGAACCGTATCTTGGCAGCTCTCAACATGATAATACGTCGGCCGAATATCATCGAGTGTACGCGTAAAATCATACCCATAACGATCAATAATGTAGTCCCGGATTTCCTGCTTGCTTCTTCCTGTCCTGGCCATGAAAATTGCTGATGCTGTGGCCTGCGCTCCCTTTATTCCTTCGGGGTGATTATGCGAGACTTCCGCGCTGATTTCTGCAAAACGTTCAACAGTCTCCAAATCGTCAAACGCCCACGCTACTGGCGATACCCTCATTGCCGAGCCGTTCCCGAAACTGTTGTAGGGCTGAGGGTGCGGCCTCGCAAGCCAGTACATGAACCTCGCGCCGTAACCAGCATGAGGGTATCTAGCCGCAAAATTTCGCATTGAGATTATCACCTGACGCCTGAAATCTTCCGGTGTAACTGAATCTCCCCTCTTCGGCATTACGCGCATGATTGCATCGGCAACTGCAAGCGTCATAACAGTGTCATCAGTGAAGCGCGAATCCTCCGACAACAGCGGGAACACCTTACTGTGTGCAATCTCTCTGTTCTCGTCAAACTCATACGGGCTTCCAACAATATCGCCAACAATAGCTCCAAGCATTAAATCAATCCCTCCATTGCTCCCATTTCTGAACAATATATTTCATGTGATTACGTAACCTCTCGAATGTCTCAACCTGAATCAGCGTAGGTATCCCGAAGAAAGGCTCTGCTATTGCCCCAGATA
>JAFRSL010000255.1 GCA_017427625.1 Synergistaceae bacterium
ACGTAAACAGCGTAAGCCTTTGCGGTCAAGTCGTCGTTCTCCTCACCGTCGTAGCTGTACTCAGGCATTGACGCAAGGAACTCGCGCAGCCAGTTCATGATACCCGTCAGCATTTCTTCAGGGAAATTCACGCCCGCGTTCTTCGCGCTGAGGAGGAAATGAGCCGCATATACGCTTCCCCAGTTGTAGGGCTGGTTAGTTCCCGGCCACATTGCGAATGAGCCGTTGTACAACTGCATCGACTGTATCCTAGCAATCGCACCCTCTGCCCTCTCACGAACCTGCGAGTCCGTCATTATCGCCGGATCAAGCTCGGCCACAGCGTCAGGAACTATCAGGAACGGCCATGCTGACGAAATCGTCTGTTCAAGGCAGCCGTATGGATACGCGTTGAGGAAGTTCACGGCCTTGTTGATGTTCACCGCCGGAGTGTCGGAGAGCGTCAGTGTTCCCGAAATATCACCGTCGAAGTCGTCAAGCGGAATGTCGAGCCTCGTTGTTCCGTTCTCGAAAGTCCCGAAGCCGCCGACCGTTACGACAGGCCACGCAGAACGCACGGGCATCTCGATTTCCTGAGTGAACGACCTTTCTGCCCCTGCTTCAGTCCATGACGTTACAACGCGAAGCACCGCCTTGTTTGCGCCACCGAGTGCCTTTGCCTGTGCCGTGAACGATGACTTTGAGCCGGCGTGAATCTTGAGGTCAGCGAATGAGTTGTCGAGCATCAAGCCTTCAGGTACAAGATTGACCCTTACATCGCGGTTTTCGTTCGATGTGTTGAAGACTGACACAGGGATTGCGAACGAGTCTCCGGGGGCTGCAAATCGCGGTAATCCTGTCTCCGTAACTATGTCGCGGGCAATCTCGACGGTAGTCTCAGCGCTCCCGAAATTCCTTCCCGAAGCCGCCACAACGAAAAGCCTTCCTCTTCCCGAAAACTCTGGAAGCTCAAGCTCCGTCTGAAGTATTCCGCGCTCATCGGGGTAGAGTACGCCCTCGAATAGCGAGAGTATCTTGAAACGCTGAATGTCGCCATCTAGCGCTAGTACGTCCATTCCCTCATCTCCGCCGGGGTGCAACTGCTCTGTAGCTCTGTCCTCGACGGGGATTAGCTGGTCGTAGATGTCGTAGCCCTCTGAGTTCAGCTTCTTCAATCCCCAGAAATGATGAAGGAGATCAGGGACTTTGTAGTGCGTCAAACCGAGTACACCGTCGTCAACGAGAGCGATTGACACGTCGGCATTCTTCGAGATCATCGCGCTTGAACCCTTGAGGGTTATCGTTACAGGGAGTTTTGCTGACGGCTCGGCTTTCTTCGGCGCACTTATCCCGACATCAATGTTGTAATCGCTGAGGTCGGTGTTTATGCGAGCGAGGCCGATTGCCCTGTGAGATGCCCACTGTTTCGCGTCGGATTCCTCAACCGGACGGACTAGCCATGCACTCAGCCAGACGTTAGGACGCATAGCCTGAGTAATCGGAATGTCGAACGTGAACTCCGACTCCTCGACCATTCTCACGTTACGCGTAATCAGCTTCGCGCCCTCGACAGCTATCAGCATTAAGCCCTCGAAAGGTGCTTTGATCTTCACGTGAGCAGTATCGCCGAGCCTGTAGGAATCCTTGTCGGGTGTCATCTCGATTCTGTCGATGAGCTGTGAGCCGCTTCCAGAGTTCTGAGGATCTGAGGCGTAGAACCTGTAGACCGCCCTCGCGTTGTCGTCAGCATCACTCACTCGGACGAGGTATGTCCCGTAGCTTTCCGGCGTGAATGAGACGTCGCCGATACCGTTTCGGAGCGTCAGGGTCTTCTCGTCGACCTTCTGCAATTCCTCCGTTGACTGCCATCGTTTGCGGCCATCAATCTCGACCATGTTGTAATTCCACGTGATCTTGTGGAGTTCTGCCCTGAGTTCGCCGGGGTTGGCGGGTTCTTCACTGGGAGTTACGCCTACAACTTTGAAGGCTGCGTTTTGTCTTACGCTGAAATTTTCGGTTACAGGAGCGATCCCGAGAAGCCACGGGGAGGCATAATACGGCCTCGTTATGCTGCTTGCCACCCATCGGCCGGAGTCCTCCATTACCTCAGCGCGGAGTGTTACGTTGATGATTGTGGGAGCTTCCCAGTTGCCTGAGAGTTTGAGGTTAACTTTTGCGGCACCAAAGTTGTCGAGTTCGGCCTCGTCAATCTCGTCTTCGAGAGCCGTGAATTTTCTTGACGGGTCGCCGAAACTGTAGCCCTTCCATCTGTCTTGAGTGGGCGTGAATGTTGCCTCTTTCGCAGTCCATGATGTCTTGTAGTTCAGCCCTGCACCGTCAACACCAAACAGCCATCGTGCATAGATGTCCGCCGTGAAAGTGTCGCCGTGAATGAGGTACTGCCTGTAGGAGTTGAGTTTGACCTCGATGCGCGGAGGTGCGAAGTCCTCAACGTGGAACTTGTAGGAGGCTATAGGCTTTTCCTCGTTGCCCGGAATTGCGAGATATGCTGTCCATGTCCCTGTGATTGCGTTTCCGGGAAGTGCGAGGTTTGCGATTGCGCTTCCTTTGGCGTTGAGGGTGATTGACTCCTGCCTGACCTTTCGGCCAAGAGTGTCGCGCACCATGAACATCACGGGGAATGCTTCAGGTGTCGTGATGTCAGCGTTCCTCACAACGAGCTTGAAGGAAGCATTTTCGCCCGTCCTGTAGATGTCGCGGGGCGAGAAGATCACAGCGTCATAGCCGGATTTCAGCCAATCGCGTCCCGATGTGTCGAAGATTTCACGGTTCAGGAGATTCCGCGTGAGGTGAACGTAGGTCAGCTCTTTGCCCTTTGAGATTATTGCCAAGTCCGGGAGGTTATCCTCATCCCAAGCCTTGCCCTCTGGTCGCTCATAGTAGAACACTCCGCCTGAGTTCGTCTTTCCTTCTGCGAGGAGCTGCTTCCTTGCGGAGAAGATTTTGACCGTCGCCTCGTTCACACCGTTTGCGGAAGTCAAGGCGTTCACCCAAACGAGAACTGCATCTTCCCAGAGCCTCACGGTTGCGCCCAAGTCGGAAAGGTTAATCATCTGAGTAGCTTCTTCCCATTCTTCAGCGTCCGAATCTTTTGCCGTGAGAAGGAAAAGCCCCCTGTCGCCCGAAGCCATTTCGTCAATGGGTATGCTTCTTCTCACTCTTTCATTGAGCGGGAGGCTGAGAGGTATTTCCTTAGTGAAGACTCTCTGCGCGATGTCCTTGTCGAAATACTCATACTCGCCGAGAACGTGAGGGATGTTATTCTCGTACATTCTCCACAAATCGAGCTGTAACTTCTTGACGTTGAGAAGCTCTACGGGGATCAGTGAGTTGTTGACAGGGGCAAGGTATGCTCCGGCTGAAGGAAGAGTAATCTCAGTGTCCAAGTCCGGCATAATAACGGCCTGCCTGTAGTCCTCATTGAGAACGAGTCCGCCCTTTGACGGGAAGCCTTTGCGGAATGTGATTACGAAGCGTGAACGGGGCTTGAAGTCCTCTGCGCGAATGTCGAGAATCTCATCGTTCCAGCCAGACTCGAACGCAACTTTCCCGACAGAAGGCTCAATCGTTACGAAGTTCCTGACTGTCTCGGGGTCAACGCCAAAGTTCAGGACAGCGCGGATCGTCTTCTCGCCGTTTGCCCTGAGTTCCTGAACCATGAGAGCCGGGTCGAGGATCACGTTCTCGGAAATGTCGCGGTCAATCCCCAAATCGCCCTCGCCGGATTTCAGTCCCGCCGCAATTTTCACGGTGTACCTTTGACGCGAGAAAGTCTTCTGAACGGGAATTGATGCCCTTATCGTCCGAGATGGAAGCGCGCCGTTGATGGTGTAGGGGATTTCGCGGCCTTCAGGGCTGATGATACGCATGTAACCTTCGAGCCTCGCGGGGTCAACCCTCATGTTGAAGGTCAGCGTGAAGTAGGCGTTACCGTCCCTTCCCATTGACGCGCGAATGTCGGATGGTGAGAGTCCCTCAGTCTGGAACCTGAACTCGCCCGGCCCGATTGAAGTTCCGCGCCTGTCCTTGAGACCGTCCCTGAGAGATGCCGTGTAAGTCGTGGCGTTCCTCAGAGGTGAGAGGAGTCGTGCGGTGAATGTCTTGTCGTTCTGCCATCGTCCTTCGAGCTGAAGAGGAGGGTTGACCTCGAACGGGAAAAGCGGATTTTCGGGAGTTATTGATTTTCCCGTTTGCGCTTTGCTTACGACGGGGTTGGTGAAGACGACCCTGAACGAAACGTTGTCGGGTACTGTCCCTGTTGGCGTGAAATTTCTGACACCTGCCGGCATTTTTGACACGGAGCGTGATGGAGCGGACATTGCCGCTGCCGGAATGAGCAGGAGGAACACGGCCATCAGCAAAAATCTTTTAGTCTTGAGCAAAATTATGCAGTCCTTTCCTTGAAGAGATTAGATTCAATTTGCTATATTATATCTGATTTGGAGTTTAACGAAAGGACTGTGTGAACTACCGCCCCTTGCGGAATTGGCGGCTTCCTAATTCAACGAGGTCTGCGTTGCGACATTCCTGCCTCCGTCTTACCGTAGACGCTCCTCTCCAAAGGCGTTACTTCCCTGCGTCCCACAGGTAGCTCGTTTAGACAACAATATCATGTTTCTCGCCGCGTGAATGTCTCGGTCTTCTTTGTATCCGCATTCACATTTATACACTCGGTCTGAGAGCTTTATGTCCTTCTTGAGTGTTCCACAGTTGGGGCAATATTTGGTCGTTGGTACATATTTCGGAAGGATTATCACTCGTTCACAGTTCATCAGTTTCGTCTTTACTAGCCCTAACACTGAGTGCTGGACAATCTTTCCGAATAAACCTTCATGCCAGCCTTTCAAATTCTCATCCTGCATGTACACTATTTCATGCTCTAAAAGCTCATGCGCTATCTTATTAGCCGCATCACGCTTCTTGTTGCCTAATTTCTGATATGACCTCCTCATGAACTTCCGGGCACGATACCTATTGCTTGAACCTTTTTCCCGTCGCGCTATTGAACGCTGACATTTCTTTAATCGTTCACTTTCTCCAATCAATACCTTGAATTTCCGTCCGTCTGAGGTCGTTATCGTCGTTTTGATTCCCATATCTATGCCAATTTCGGGTTTATACTTTTTCTTTTCACCTCCTTTACTCTGATATGTCGTTATTGCCAGATAATAACCATCGGGCAAGCTGAGTAACTTTGCATTAGCCAACTCAATGCCCGTAATATTCCAGAACTGATTAGCTCCACGAATTTTTAGAGGTTTGCTGAATCCCTGAAGCCCTACGTGCTTTTCATCATAGAGCCTGTACGTTACCTGGTGCTGCTGGAGATTTATCGACATGTAATCTGACTTATAACGCAGCCCGCCAACTTTTCGGTCATTCTTCTTAAGTGAAGATAAAGATTTGAGGCTAGACTTTATTCCAGATATTACTGACTGCCTCATTTGCGATGAAATATATTGCAAGTCATGCGTTATCGGTTTGTGGTCTTTATCCAAGCCTTGAACAGTTACTACTTTAGTATCGTATTCGCTGATGTCATGGTCTTTCATGAAGGTCAAGGCATCATTGTACAGCCATTTCGCTTCAACGAAGAGCATCTTTAAGTGTTCTTTCTGAGCTTCATTGAGATGAGAAAAGTCGATTTTTACGCGATATACACGACAAAGTTGAGACTTACGTTTTTCCCTAGTCTCTTTACCCTTTTCGCGTATTCGGTTGTTTTTTTCTAATCTCTGTTCTTCTGTCATATTCAGCATCAAATGTATTATACTATAAGGCACAACGCAATTCATCTCACACCCTACAGATGTGGGAGGCATCTTGCGAATTATGATAAATAATGAGGAGGAAGTCTCACAAAATGGAAGAGAAGCGCAATGTAGAAGCCGCGAGCAAGAAATGGGAAGTCGTAGTGTTCACGCTGGGGAAAGACGCGTTCGCCATAAACGTCAACAAGACCCGCGAAATTCTGCGATGGACAGGGTGCCGACCTATTCCCACAAAGGTGCCCGCGTTTGTCGGCATTACGACTTTGAGGGACGTTCTTCTGCCGTTAATCGACCTTCGTATATTCTTGGGGATAAATTCTACAGTTCCTATGGCCAACACAAAAGTCATGGTGGTCGAGTTCAACGACATAAAGATGGGCTTCCTTGTTGACGGCGTGGAGAGGATACGTCAGGTTAACGCTGAGGACTTGGACAGCTCGAAGATGCGCGGGGTATCATTGAAGTGGGTGCTTTACATCATCAAGCGCGACGAGCGGAACATACTGCTTCTCGACTACGAGGCGATAATTCAGGAGACTGCTCCGGCGGTTGCTGAACACATGTTCGACAAGGGAAAACTCGATACATTCCACAGACAGATCGGCCATGTTGAGGACTTCCACATTCTTGTTGCCGACGACTCGCCATTGCTACGACAGCAGACGTGCGATGTGTTGAAGCAGTCAGGTTTCACGAGCATTTACCCAGTGAAGGACGGTGTAGAGGCAAGAAAGCTATTGCTGGATCAGGGCGAGAATTTCGACCTGCTTGTGTCGGATATTGAGATGCCGCTGCTTGACGGTCTGAGCCTTGTTGAGACGCTGAGGAATGACTCGCGGACTGAGAACATGCCGGTAATACTTTTCTCGTCCATAATGGTGAAGGAGCTTTTAGACCGCGCGGAGAAGCTGAAGATTACGCACGTATTGAAGCCAGATGTCTACAAGCTGGTTGAGGCGGTAATGAGGATATACCACGAGTGCAAGAAGAACAGGAACTATTAGGGCTTTAGGCTGAATGTCATCGAAGCCCTTTCCTCTTCATCATCAGTCAGGAGGGTAACTGTTAAGGTTTTATCGTCGTCCAAGTTATATTTCGACTTCACCCCATTGTCATCTTCGACAGTAATATTGTTGCTAGGCCTTTTATCTTTAGGGGTGTTAGTGTATTTTTGAGCATAGAACATCAATTCATCCTTGTTCTTTATGTCGGCCAAATTCTCGGTCTGGTTGGCTATGAACTCAAATATTCCCGCCGCCATAAGCCCGAAAACAGTTACCGCCGTCAAAAACTCCGTCAAAGTTTCGCCCTTCCTCTTCATGTCAAATCCTCCTCATAATCACGCATCTCGGAAAATACCCGCCGTCAAAAATCTTGCC
>JAFRSL010000256.1 GCA_017427625.1 Synergistaceae bacterium
CCCTTCCTCGCCAGGCTGGAAGATTAGGCGAATTTTCCCTCTGAGATTATCACGTTCAGACATCAGGATTTCAGCGACTCCGAGTCCTATCGACATATGTGCGTCATGTCCGCATGAATGGCACAATCCATTATTGACGCTTGAGAAACCTTCACGCGCCGGCCTGTGTGAGTCCGTCATATCCTCCTGAACTTCAACGCAATCCATATCAAAACGCAACACGATAATCGGGCCGGGTCTTCCTGTATCAAGTTCCGCGACAATGCCGGTGTATCCGTGAAGTGCCGTTATAATTTCGGGATTTCCTCCCTGAGACAACGCCCGCTGAATGTTCGAGGCTATCGCATTTTCGGAGGGACGACCCATTACAGAGTCAGGATCTATTACTTCGAGGCCTAGTTTCAGAGTGTAGCCCAGTGCTTCGAGCCTCTGTGCAATGAGCGAGCATGTGCGAAATTCTGTCCAGCCTGATTCGGGGTATTTGTGGAAATCCCTGCGCGTTTTAATGAGTCTACCTTCAAGTCCGCTGTAGTCCACGTGAAAATTTACCTGCCTTTCTATTTCTATCCATGAGGAAGTCCGTTACTTTCCCGGTAATAACCGTTACTAAGAATTGAATTATATATGCCTACAAAAAAGCTCCAGAGTTCGTTACTAACCCTGAAGCTGTTATATTCATATTTTTTGGAGCGGAAGACGGGATTTGAACCCGCGACCCCAACCTTGGCAAGGTTGTGCTCTACCCCTGAGCTACTTCCGCAATCTTAGTTTGTACTGGTGGCGGGACCCAGAATCGAACCGGGGACACATGGATTTTCAGTCCATTGCTCTACCATCTGAGCTATCCCGCCCTGAGTGTGATTTTATTGGCGGGGCCGACGAGACTTGAACTCGCGACCTTCGGCGTGACAGGCCGACGCTCTAAACCGACTGAGCTACGACCCCGCATTATCGTAAATCACTGGTGGGCGAAGCAGGGTTCGAACCTACGACCCCCTGCGTGTAAAGCAGGTGTTCTACCGCTGAACTATCCGCCCTTGGTCGAACAACAGGGAGTATTTTATCCCTCACTCACATTTCTGTCAAGCACAAAACGTGATCCTTCTTCGCCGAATTTTCCGTTTGCGATGAATCCGCACTTCTCAAGCACTCTTATTGACGCTATGTTGTCAGGGTCTGTCTCTGCTTCGACGGCGTTTAGATTAGGATTCTTGAAAGCCCAGCACGAAATTGCCTTGACCGCCTCAGTCCCGTAGCCTCTATTCTGATATTCTTCCGAAATTCCGTACCCTATTTCTGCTGCACCATACGTGTTGATTCCCTTGAAGCATAATCCGCCGATGTGTGTGCCGTCATGAAGCTCAATCACCCACATTGCATACCATTCCCATTTGTCTGGGTACTTCAGGCAGTTTCCAAGCATCTCGGAGTAAGCCGCCCTGAGTTCATCGTCAGGTTCGGAGGAAATCAGAGCGTCCATTCGGCTTTTGTCTGCGGGATATATTCTCAGGCGTTCTGTCTCTATGATCATCTTTCTGACATCATATAGGCTTCAATTTCCGCCCAAGTCTTTTTTGCCGCGCCTCCAAGAGTGTTGAAGTAAGCGTTGCAGTTCTTCAGCGCAAGTTTAATGTTCTCAGGCTCAAGGCAATCGCACCAAGCCTTAGCGAGTTCAGAGTCGTTATGTACGCACATCGCCGCACCCATCGAGTCCATTCGCTCAGTGTCGGGGAAATCCGTCATACATGGCCCGTGAATCGCAGGAAGTCCGAAAAGTGCAGGCTCAAATGGATTCTGTCCGCCCTTCTGAACAAGACTTCCCCCGACGAACACAGCATCACTCGCGGCGTAGAGGTCGAAGAGTACGCCGATCTTGTCGACGACGATAACGTCTGCGGAGTTGTTGCCAGGCTCGATTCGTGAGAGAAGATCAGCGTGAATGTCATCATAAGGCAACGCTGAGGCAACCGTCATCAGTGCGCGTTCTGGGTGTCGCGGGACAATAGCGAGCCTTGCGCCCGGAAATTTCCGTCTCGTCATTCTGAATGCTGAGATTACGATTTCGTCCTCGCCAGAGTGAGTGCTTCCTGCCGTGAAGAGAGGTGATTTACCGTTCTTCAGCCAGCCCCATTTTTCGGGACTCGTTGCTTTTCGCCGGTCAAGAAGCGTGTCGACCTTGCAGTCCCCTGTAACGACAATCTTCTCCGAAGGGACTCCCAATGCCGCGAATTTGTCCCTGTCCTCGTCAAAGCGTACCATCAATTTCGAGAGGCAGCCCAATATTCCGCGCCAGAAAAATTTTGTCCTCCTCATTCGCCGGAAACTTTTGTCCGAGAGCCTGCCGTTTGCCAAAAACGCAGGGATATTCCGCGCCTTCAACTGCGTAAGAATCTCAGGCCATAATTCGGTCTCCATCGTTATGTATATTGCTGGTTTGACGGCATCGAGTGAGCGTGTTACGAATTTCCTCGCGTCAAAAGGACTGTATATTATTCGGTCAGCAACTCCTGAAAGCAATCTTTCGGCCATGTTGCGCCCTGTAGGTGTTACGGTCGAGATTACGCAGGGATATGTGCTGCGTGATTTTATGCGTCGGATCAGAGAGCTTGCTGACTGTACTTCGCCGACTGATACAGCGTGAACCCACACGGGATTTTCCGGGAAGTCTCCAACGTTCCCTGTGCGTTCGGAGATGCTGTCTTTGTATTTCCGCTTAAGTATCTGGAGTCCTCCGAGATTGAAGAATGCTCCTGATACTAGCCTGTATATTCCAATTCCCATAAAATATTCCTCCTTCTCCGTGAAATTATACGTGAAGGGTGAAGTGATTCTTACTGAAGCTGATTATTCCTTCGTCTCTCATTAGGCACAATTCCTTTGAGAGCGCGCTTCTGTCACAGTTGAGGTAATCCGCCATCTGCTGACGGTTGAAAGGTATCGTGAAGTTCCGCGAGTTTTTGCGAAGCGAGAGGGCGTTGAGGTAGCTCATGACTTTTCGGCGTATAGATTTCCCTGAGTTGATGAACGATCGCTCCGATAAGTGAAGGTTCTTGCGCGCGAGAATTTCGAGAAGGTTCTGCGTAAGTTTCAGCGTCCATTTGCCGGAATGATTTATTCCTCTCACTCTCAGGAACAATATCCTGCTATCCTCGTTTGCGCGAACGTCAACCATCATTGGCTCGCCGAGAAGCGCATATGTCTCCGCAAAATATTCACCCTCGCCGACAAGGCTCAACAGTGTAACGTTACCCCACATGTCCGAAGTCTCAACCGTAACGCTCCCGGAGACAACAAGCCCCATCCTTTCGGTTACATCTCCTGCCGTGAAGATGAGCTGTCCCTTTGGGTACGAGTGTTCTCCCGCGCTTATTTGGGTCATTGCCTCGTTGTATTCTGATTCACTGAAGCCCGCAAAAAATTCACTCCTGTTTTTGATGCCATACATATCAAGAACTCCCTCGTATTTCTCCAAGAATATAATAATACAAGCAATCATCTTAATGCTATCGAGTGATTACACAGTAGTAGTTACACTGAAATCTAACGACACACGAAACCGGAGGTACAAGCGAAAATAATGAAAGAAATTGAGAAAATTAACCGGGGACTTCTTTCTCATCAAGTTGAGGAAGAATTACTGAGATATATTCAGGAATACCCCATCATGGTCGGCGATAAGATCCCTAATGAGTTTGAGCTGGCGGAAAAATTCGGGACAGGACGCAGCACAATCCGGGAAGCTGTGAAGAGCCTCTCGTCCAAAGGCGTCTTGGAGGTCCGGCAGGGTTCCGGGACTTTCGTCATCAGCCCAAGTACCGTTGAAGATGATCCCTTGCGTCTTGCACGTTACAACGACAAGTTACAGCTTGCACTCGAACTGTTCGATGTCCGCCTCATGATTGAGCCTGAAATTGCCGCTCATGCTGCGGTCAATGTTACAGATGATGACATCAAGGAGATAATACGCCTCTGCGATGAGGTCGAAAAACTTTACCGTTCAGGAAAAAACCACGTCCGCAAAGATATTGAGTTCCACAAAAAAATCGCTCAGTGCAGCAGGAATCGTGTAGTCGAGGAGCTTGTGCCATTGATTGTTTCAGCCGTTTATACGTTCGCAAACGTAACACACAGGCTCTTGCTGGAGGAAACGATAGAGACTCACAGGGCCATTACCGAGTCAATCTCAAGGCATGACCAAGCAGGGACGCGCTGTGCAATGGTAATGCACCTCACATATAATCGTCAGATGATTATCAAGATGATCGAAAAGGAAAAACAAAATTAAACCACAGCCTATTATTCACTTCTTGACTCATTACCCATCCAAGTATATAATCTCTCGCATCAATAACATACCACAAAACATAAGACGTATGATGTAAATATTTCCAGGTCATCCTATGTCATAGCTGTATTTTGAGCTGTAATAGTGGTTGTGTTTACCTTTTTGCCCAAATAAAAGGAGGCGTTTTTACATGGAAACAGTAGCGTTAGATTCGACGCGGCTTGTGCTCGGTGCCGTAATAGGATTGATTATCCTTCTGGTCCTGATCATCAAGTTCAAGGTTCATGCGATGATTTCGATCCTTGTCGGTGCCATCGCAATCGGTCTCATCGCCGGAATGCCATTGTCCGAAATCGTCAGATCTGTTAATGACGGAATGGGTACGACGTTGAGGGGAATTGCTCTGCTTGTCGGACTAGGTTCGATGTTCGGCGCAATTCTCGAAGCATCTGGAGGAGCGCAAACTCTCGCGGTCTCAATGGTGAAAAAGTTCGGTGATGAAAAAGCTGCGTGGGCTTTGGGAATCACAGGACTTGTCGTCTCAATCCCAGTGTTCTTTGACGCGGGACTGATAATCCTGATCCCCCTCGCGTTCTCTCTAGCCAAACGGACGAACAGAAGCGCGTTGTTCTACACGATCCCTCTTCTCGCCGGACTCGCTGTAGGTCATGCCTTCATACCGCCCACACCAGGCCCCGTTCTCGTCGCTAATATGATAGGCGTTGATTTGGGCTTCGTGATTCTCATCGGCGTATTCTGCGGAACTCTCGCTATGATAGTTGCAGGCCCGATATGGGGAGCTTACTGCGGGAAGAAGTATTTCGTCCCCGTCCCGGAACACGTAATGAAGCAGGCTGACTTCGACGAATCAAAGCTGCCTCCGTTCAGCACCATCGCAGGGATAATCCTGATACCTCTCGTTCTGATAATCCTGAAGTCCGTGTTCGCTGTAATCCCTTCAATGGCTTCCGTAATGCCAGTGTTCAATTTTCTTGGTGAACCCTTCGTTGCGCTGTTAATCTCAACGATCTTCGCAATGTACATGCTGGGTGTGAAACACGGCTACTCGATGGCTGAGTTGAGCAAAATCCTGGACAAGTCGCTTGAGCCTACGGGATTGATTCTCCTTGTTACAGCGTGCGGCGGAGTCCTTCGTTTCGTTCTTCAGTATTCAGGGATTGGAGACCTCATCGGCAACGCAGTATCATCAGTCAACATGCCGATAGTCGTCGTGGCTTTCATAGTTGCTGCTCTCGTTCGTATCTGCGTGGGGAGTGCTACGGTTGCTATGACTATGGCCGCTGGAATCGTTGCAGCTATGCCGGCAGTTCAGTCTCTTACGCCGCTGTATAAAGCGTGTGTTGTCGCTGCGGTCGCGGGAGGTTCTACTGTATGCTCGCACTTCAACGACTCAGGGTTCTGGCTCGTGAAATCGCTTGTCGGCCTTGATGAGACCACAACGCTGAAGACGTGGACGATAATGGAAACGCTCGTAGGATTGGGTGGTTTCATCGTAGCGTTAATCATTTCTCTTTGCTTCTAAGAAATCTCAGCCCCTTTGCGCGAACAGAGGGGCTTTTTGCATAACTAAGGAGGGGTAAATTTTGGAACTAGCAAGCCAAAAGATGCGGAAGATCGCGCCTGAGGTTGACCCGTTGAGAATAGGCAGCGGCTGGAAACCTGAGGATTTAGACAAGGTTCAAATCATCATAGAGAGCACAGCAGGAGACAGTCACCCGGGAAGCGCACACCTTTATGAGCTGGTGAAGGCTGTGAGAAAAGGTGTAACTGAGGCCGGAGGATTCGGAGCAAGGTATTTCTGCACGGATATTTGCGACGGTGAGAGTCAGGGGCATGACGGCATAAATTTCAGCCTCGCAAGCCGTGAAATGATCGCCAACATGATCGAGATTCACGCAAACGCAACTCCCTTTGACGGCGGAGTCTTCATAGCTAGCTGTGACAAAGGAATGCCCGGAAACTTAATCGGAATGGCACGCGTGTATATTCCCTCAATAATGGTAACTGGCGGAACAATGAGTGCAGGGCCTGAGCTTCTCACGCTCGAACAGCTCGGAATGTACAGCGCAAAGTTTGAACGCGGAGAGATTGATGAGGAGAAACTGAAATGGGCTAAGTACAACGCCTGCCCTTCATGCGGTGCTTGCAGCTTCATCGGCACAGCCTCAACCATGCAGATCATGGCCGAAGCTATGGGTCTCTCACTTCCAGGAAGCGCGTTATTGCCCGCAACAAGTCCTGACCTCACCGATTACGCATACAACGCCGGAAAACGAATCGTAGAACTCGCAAAAGAGGGCGTTAAACCGAGCGACATCGTTACAATGGACAGCTTCGAGAACGCGATCATGGTTCACGCTGCGATTTCAGGAAGCACAAACTGCCTTCTTCACCTTCCGGCCATAGCTCATGAGTACGGGATCACAATCACAGGTGAGACGTTCGACAGGCTTCACAGGGGAGCGCATTACCTTCTTGATCTGCGTCCCGCCGGAAAATGGCCCGCTGAGTTCTTCTATTACGCTGGAGGAGTTCCCGCCATAATGGAGGAAATCAAAGGCGTACTTCATCTCGACGCTAAGACAATAACAGGCAAAACTCTCGGCGAAAACCTTGAAGAGCTTAAAGCAAACGGCTTCTATGAACGCTGTCAGAAATGGCTCGATGACGCAAACAAGAAATACGGAATCAAGATCACAAAGGAAGATATTATCCGTCCGTATGACAAAGCTATCGGAACAGAAGGAAGCATAGCCGTTCTCAAGGGCAATTTAGCTCCCGAAGGCGCGGTCATTAAGCACACAGCCTGCCCGAAGGAAATGTACAAAGCTGTCCTCAATGCAAGACCATTTGACAGTGAGGAAGAATGCCTTGATGCCGTGCTTCACCACAGGGTCCAGAAGGGTGATGCCGTTTTCATTCGCTACGAAGGGCCAAAAGGAAGCGGAATGCCCGAAATGTTCTACACGTCAGAAGCCATAAGTTCGGACAAGGAGCTTGGCAGGTCAATAGCTTTGATTACCGACGGGAGATTCTCAGGCGCGTCAACAGGGCCGGTAATTGGTCATTGCAGCCCTGAAGCTCAGGCAGGCGGGCCTATTGCTCTCGTTGAGGACG
>JAFRSL010000257.1 GCA_017427625.1 Synergistaceae bacterium
CCTTACGTCTGCTTTCAGTTGCTCTATTGCTTTGCCCATGCTCTTCTCCTCCTTAATTGCTCGTGCTTTTGCCTGCCACTCAGAATGATACCACGACTCCTCATCTCCGCTTCTGAAATCGTGAATCAACTTCCCAAGCTCCGACTCCAAACCTTCATGCGACACGTTGACGTAGATTATGTGATTGTTGTCGCCAAAATCCTGCCCAGTCTCTTTTATGATGCGGTCAATCCTGTAGATCGGCAGCCCGCCCTTGAGAACGTCTGTAGCCGTTATGAATATCACCACACGTTCTCGTTCCGAAAGCGCGGAGAAATCTTCCCGTTTCTTCAGCGTCCTGACCGTCATCATTGCGCTGTTGAAATCCGCCCTGAACGGAGTTGCTCCGTCCGGCTTGTTCTGAACCTCAATATCATACTGAGTACCCTTGGAGTCCACAGCGTAAACGTCAAATACAACGCCCCGTGAACCGTCGAACCCCTTCAATGTTTCTTGCGTACTCATGGAAATCACTACGAGATCCGGCTTGTCCATTATTATACGCAGAACAGTCTCAGTAGCAGGGATATTATCCTCGAAAAATGCCTTCATGAAAACGTCATCCATCAATGTGGCATTCCGAAAGTCCTGTATCTGTTCAGGAGTAATCTCAAACTTTTTCCTTGCCATCATTCTGCCTCCCTTCAAAGTGAAAAGAATTATAACAACTAATTGCGTTTGCCCGCTCAATGTGATATATTTTCATACACAGGCTCTCCTGTTTCGGCCTCTAATGCTGACGGGGAACTAAGAAGCCAATACTCTGAATCTACATGCGTATAACAGTCAGGGTCAGGCTTGCAGTGAAATGAGCCGCCCTGATTTTTGTTATGCAATCGACCAAGCTGCGGCAGAAATCGGAAGGAGGAGGAATTATTGCCCGGCAACGAAGAAAATACACCGCGCATCAACAACGAGATAACCTCATCACAGGTTCTCCTTGTTGACGAAAACGGCGTGAAAGTTGGAATCACAAGCACTATCGATGCCATACGTATGGCGCAGGAACAGTCTCTCGACCTCGTAGAAGTTGCACCGTTAGCACAGCCCCCCGTGTGCAGGATCATGGACTACGGGAAGTACCGCTACCAGCTTCAGAAGAAGGAGAAAGACGCACGCAAGAAGCAGAAAGTTCAGGAACTCAAGGAAATCAAGATGCGCCCCAAAATTGATGATCACGATTTTGATTTCAAGACTAAGGCGGTCAGGCAGTTCCTTGAGAAAGGGCACAGGGTAAAAGTCTCGGTGTTCTTCAGGGGACGCGAGATGTCATTCCTGAACAAAGGTGAAGAGGTTTTGAACCGCGTTATCGCCGAATGCGAAGATGTCGGAAAATGCGAGTCCAAGCCCATGATGGAGGGCAGATACATGAGGCTTCTCCTCACACCTTCAACAAAGTAAAACGAAAGGAGAATAATAATCTCAAAATGGCCAAACAGAAATTAAAATCACACTCAGGCGCAAAGAAACGTTTCTTCAAGACAGGCACAGGGAAATTCGCGTACAGAAAGTGCAGCAGGTCTCACATTCTCGTCCACAAAAAGCCCTCACGTATGCGCCGCCTCAAGGAAACTGGATACGTTACCGAGACGCTCACCGAACAGATGAGGCACTTACTCCCCTACGACTAGAAAGGATTGATGAAAAATGAGAGTCAAAGGCGCATCACAGAGCAACAACAAGCGGAAAAAGCTGTTCAGCATCACAAAGGGCTATTGGGGTCAGCGTAAGAACGTTTACCGCCGTGCAAGAGAAGCATATTTGGCCGCCCTTTCGAGAGCCTACAATGA
Source organism: Synergistaceae bacterium (assembly GCA_017427625.1). Lineage (GTDB taxonomy): Bacteria > Synergistota > Synergistia > Synergistales > Aminobacteriaceae > JAFUXM01. The sequence goes on from JAFRSL010000257.1 coordinate 1,830, forward strand.
CCGCAAGCGCAAGAAGAGGGACTTCCGAAGACTCTGGATCACCCGTATCAGCGCGGCAGTAAGAGCCGAAGGTATGAGCTACAGCGTATTCATGAACGGCCTCAAGAAGCTCGGCATCAATCTCAACCGCAAAATGCTCTCCGAACTTGCCATCAATGACGCAAAGGCTTTCAGTGAGCTGGTCGAAAAGGTAAAGGCTGCTAAGTAATGCCGGAAGATATTTTAACGAGCGTTACGACTGTGAGGGATTCTTCAGCGGAGTCCCTCGCAGCTCAACAAAAAGCTTCAACACTTCAGGAACTTGATGATACACGCGCAGAACATACAGGCAAAGAAGGAACACTTGGTCAGTTACTCCGCTCAATAGGCGAATACGCTATGAGGGATGCTTTCAGGGAATCCTTAGCAAAAGCATCAACACTTCAAGAGCTTGATGACATCCGCGTAAAGTTCACAGGCAAAAAAGGTTCACTCACACAGTTACTCCGCTCACTCGGCAAATTACCTCAAGAATTACGCAGGCAGGCAGGCCAGGAACTTAATACATTACGGGACGAAATCGAGAACGCATTAGAACGCACAGGCAGGAAAATCCGCGATGCTGAGAATGAGAAGCTGGAAATCTCAGAGCGAATCGACGTAACACTCCCGTCAAAAGGAAGAAAGTCAGGCGCATTCCACCCCGTTATTCAGACGATGCACGAAATTGCTGACATAATGCAGGGATTGGGGTATTCCGTTGCGTCAGGGCCGGAAGTCGAGGAGGATTACTACAACTTCGAGTGCCTTAACGTTCCAGCATGGCACCCGGCGAGGGATATGCAGGATACTTTCTACTTCCATGACGGAACGCTTCTGCGAACACACACATCGCCCGTTCAGATCCGCGCAATGCACGAGTACGGCGCACCATTGAGGATAGTATGTCCCGGAAAAGTCTACAGGCGCGACAATGACCCAACGCATTCGCCGATGTTCAACCAGATGGAAGGACTGCTAATCGACAAAGATGTACCCTTCAGCGTCATGAAAGGCACGATGTCGGAGATGCTAAACGCATTCTTCGGGAAGAACTTGCAATACCGTTTCAGGGCGAGCTACTTCCCGTTCACCGAGCCTTCAATGGAACTTGATATTGAGTGCGTTGAATGCTCCGGCCATGATGAACATTGCCGGGTCTGTCATGGGACTGGCTGGCTTGAGGTCGCGGGTATGGGCATGGTTCACCCTAACGTGATCCGCGCCGGAAAGATTGACCCCGACGAGTATAACGGCTTCGCTTTCGGTATCGGTCTCGACAGAATGGCAATGCTGAAATACGGCATCAGCGATTTGCGATTGCTCTTTGACGGAAACGTTTCATATTTCATGTCAGGATTCGGGGGTGCTGAGTCATGCTAATCTCGTGGGAACTTCTGAAGAATTTTATCGACATTGAGCCGCTTGACCTTACTCCTGAAGTCATGGCTGAACGCCTAACCTTCTCAGGCTCTGAGGTCGAAGGGATAACTTACACCGCCGGAAAGATGAGAGGGGTAGTCGCCGCAAGGATTGACGCTCTCGAAACTCACCCAAAGGACGAGAAATATTCAGTCGCTCACCTCGACACTGGAAACGGCCGCCACGTCTGCGTAACAAGCGCGAAGAACATGAAGAAGGGCGATATGGTGTTCTACGCGGGCGAGGGCTCCGTTCTTCCTGACGGTACGGAAATGGGGACGAGGGACTTTCACGGCGTTCTGAGCTACGGAATGATGCTGAGTGCGGAGGAGCTGGGGCTTCATGATGTCGATGATCCGTCGGGGCTTCTGATACTTCCGAATGACGCAAGGCCGGGCGACATGGCCGAAAGTCTCTATCATATCGGCGACGTAATACTCGATGTCTCAATCACTCCCAACAGGGGCGACCTCTTGAGTCTTCTCGGAATGGCACGCGAAATCAAGGGCCTCTATCCAAAGTCAACCCTCAAGACTCCCGAATGGTTACGGCCTCTTAAACAGGACAAAGAATGGACGGAGGACTTCGGGAAAATCTCATTGCCAGACAAAGGCTGCTATGCTTACAGATTGGGGCTTGCAACGGGAGCAAAGATAGGCGACTCTCCTTTGACAGCTAAAATCGACCTCGCACATCTCGGAATGAGGCCAATCAGCAACGCCGTTGATGTTACGAACTATGTCATGATGATGCTGGGTCAGCCTCTTCACGCTTTCGACCTCAACACACTTCCCGCACGCGAAATCACAGTTAGAGCTGCACATGACGGTGAACGAATGATGACGCTTGACGGAAAGGAAAGGACACTCACTGAGCGCGACATGCTCATAACGTCGGGCGGTGAGGCAATCGCACTCGCTGGCGTAATGGGCGGTGAGCAGACGGGCATCAATCCCGACACAAGCACAATCGTAATCGAGAGCGCAAGTTTCTCACCCGTCAGAGTTGGACACACGTCGAGAAGACTCGGAATAAACTCGGAGGCGGCTTTCAGGTTTTCGAGGACTGTCGACCCAGCTTTGAGCAAATCCGCGCTAATGGCCGCAACTACACTAATGCGCGATTGGTGCGGCGCTGAGGTTGGGTATAAGCCTCTTTCAGCCGAGAACGAAATCCGCGAACCCAAGCCCGTAACTCTCACCCGCCGTAAACTCTCCGTTTATCTCTCGTGGGACAACATGAACGAGGCCGCGAAAATTCTCGAAGGTTTCGGGATTATGCAGGTCAAGGACGAGGGTGAAGCGAGGGTATTCATGCCTCCGACCTCAAGGCCTGACATCACGATTGAGGAGGACTTAATCGAGGAAGTTGGGCGTTACAGGGGCTACAATGAGACTGAGGAGAGGCTTCCGGGCGAGATGCCGAGACGCGCTGACATTGGGCAGTCGATGAGGCTTGCAGGATTTGTGAGAAATGCACTCATGCCTAGAGGGTACACGGAAGTTTTGACATACAGCTTCCTTCCTGAAGATTTCCCGGAGAAGCTGAGACTTCCCGCCGACGATGTGCGAGCAAAGCCTTTGACCATAGGCAACCCAATCAGCCGCGACCAAATGGCAATGAGGACGACGTTACTTCCCGGATTGCTTGCCGGTCTCAAAGTCAGCGTAACATCAGGCTGGCGCGAACCAGTGAGGATTTTCGAGCAGGGACGCGTATTCCTCAGAGACGGCGAAACCTCACACACCGAACCTGAACACGTTGCAGGATTGATCTTCAACGGTGCTGACACCCGCTCACCTTCTGGAAACCGAAGCGAGGATTTCTACAGCGTCAAGGCTGACGTTGAGGCACTAATCACGAAACGAGGTTACATGGCTGAATTTGTCGCAGGACATGAGCCGTTCATGCACGCGGGACAGACTGCGGATATTCTTGTTGACGGGAAGAAAGTCGGCTGTGTCGGAAGGATTAAGCCGGCTATTGAGCAGGAGCTTGATGTCGCAGGAGTGTATGCTTTCGAGATTGATGTTACATCTCTCATGGAAGCAAAGAAGCCTGTGTTCACCCCAGCAAGTTCGTTCCCCGCATCATTCAGGGATATATCGCTTATGGCCGCTGTAGACAGAAGCAGCGATGACGTTATGCGTGATATTCGTGAGGCTGTGAAAGAATCTGCAAGCGATGGTGTGATTCTTGAGGGCTTGAGGCTTTTCGACATTTACGCAGGAAAGGGAATCCCCGAAGGTTTCAGGAGCCTGGCATACACACTCAGCTACAGGTCTGACACAAGGACACTAACGGTTGAGGAAGTCGAGGCAGTACATAACAACGTCCGCGAAAGCCTCAAACGAAAAGGCTACGTGATACGTTAAAATCATAGCTTCTCTGGTGAACTGCCGCCGCTTATGGCTTATGCTCTTACGGCTGGAAGTGGCGGCTTCCCGTTTAAGCCTGCAAAAAAGCGGCATCCCTCTTCAGGACACCGCCAAATCTTTCAGTCTCTAGCCTATCTCAGCAATGAGTTTCTCCACAGCCTCGTGAGCATCAGCAGGAAGTTTATCGATTCCGCCGCGCTCCGTATCTCTGCTCTTGATGAAGTTCAGCCTGTCCTGGAATCTCTTCTTGAGCTGAGTCCTGTACTCCTCGTTCTTGAGGTCAGCATCGAATCCCGGTATCTCCATCGTCTTGATGCCTGACAGTTTTCCAAACGGCTTCCAGTCAGCTTTGCCCTCAACGATGCGCTCGATGATCATGAGCGTGTTCTCTTTGCCGACAGCCTTGCCCATGAAGTTGCCCGTGTTGAGAATGTAGCATTCAACTCCGTCCGAAATGAGCTGCTTGAATCTCTCGTAGTCCATTCC
>JAFRSL010000258.1 GCA_017427625.1 Synergistaceae bacterium
ACCGTTGACCAGCGTCTCCACAAAGGCGACGTAATGACCGGAACTGTAACGAACCTTACGGATTTCGGCGCATTCGTTGAGATTGAGCCGGGCATTGAAGGACTCGTACATGTCGGCGATATTTCGTGGACGAGAATCAAGAAGCCCCGCGATGTTCTCAAGAAGGGCCAGGAGCTTGAGGTTGTTGTCCTTGATGTTGATATGGAGAAGAAGCGCATCAGTCTCGGCTGCAAACAGCTCAACGATCCTTGGAACGACATCGACAAGAAGTACGTCGCTGGTCAGGACATCACGGTCAAGGTCGTTCGTCTTGCTGACTTCGGCGCGTTCGTCGAGGTTGAGGAAGGTGTCGAGGCTTTAATCCACATCTCACAGCTCAGCAGGAAGAGAGTCGAGAAGCCCGCTGATGTTCTTCAGGAAGGTCAGGAAGTTACAGCGAGAGTTCTTGAGGTCAACCCTGAGCAGCGCAGAATGAGGCTCTCACTCAGTGCGCTTGAACCTGCTCCGGAACCTGAACCAGTCCCAGTACGTGAGGAGCGTGAAGGCGGAAGGCCCGAAGGAAGACCCGAACGTTCAGAACGCGGAGAGCGAAGAGAGCGCAAGGGCAAGGGCGGACGTTCAAGGAGCTTCAGGGACTCATCAGGCTACGAGGACGACGGCGAGGCGTTAGAGTACAACCCATTCGCAGAGGCTTTCAAATCATTGACAGAAATATAAATCTGTCATAGACTAACCGTGCAGTTCGCTTCCAACAATGGGGGCGTGGATTGAAAAAAGGGCACTGAGTGGAATCAGTAGAAGCATAACTCAGAAAAATTCAGCGGTCTCTCCAAATTCAGGGGAGGCCGTTTTTCATGGATATTTATTCGGCTTCAAGAATCACGCGCCGAAATTCATCAGCACCCACGCGCTCAATGGTGTACCTGAGACGTTCGCCGGCTTTCCCGTTGTCCTCAAAGAACTTCATGGCCGCATCACAGACTGCGATTAGTCTTGCCTTGTCCTCAATGAACGGGATTATGACTTCGCCCTGAACTATCCTGTTTCCGAAAGTTCCGCCGAAACTCACGACGTAACCCTCCGTTCCTTCGATGCTTCCGGAAGGGCATGACCTCACGCACTTTCCGCAGTTCACGCATTCAGAGGCATTGATCGTTACAGCTCCGTCCGAGATTGAGATTGCCCCGCGCTTGCAGACCTTCTCACATTTTCCGCAGTGTACGCAGTTCTCAGGCTTCCATTCTGGTTTTATTCCGCCCTTTATTCCGATGTCGTTCTCCTCAGCTTTGAGACAGTTGTTTGGGCAGCCAGTTATTCCAATCTTGAACTTGTGCGGCAAATCTCGCCCGTAATATCTGTCCCTCAGTTCCTCCGCAAGCCCCTGTGTCTCAATGCAGCCGTTAAGGCATATCGCATTACCCTGACACGCCGTTATCGTCCTCACACGCGGCCCGCTGGCTCCAAGCATCACTCCGCCTTCCGCAAGCGCTGACTTCACAGCCTCTATGTCATCATACTCTATGTACGGAATCTCGATGCCCTGCCTCGATGTGAGATGTATATATCCGCGGCCGTACTTCTTTGAGACTTCCGTTATAGCCGCGAGCTGTTCTGCTGTTACATGGCCTCCAGTTATTCCGAGCCTCATCGAAAAATATTCCACTGGACGCTGACGCATAAAACCGTTCTTCTTGAGTGATGCGTAATCTATATCACTCATTCTTCTACCTCCCCTTTCCGTCAACCCACAAAAGGAATCTATACATTGCCAAGCCCCATATCAGGAATAACGCGATTATTACCCAAATTGACACGGGAGATTTATACGCCTCCGAGTTCACGTACCTGTCAAATTCGGGAATGTCCGCGTAATAATATGCCCCCGCCCCGAAGTCGAGGCCTTCAACAAGTCCCAGACCATTCACAATTATGTAGACTGCAAGAATAACGGACAGGACGAAAATCAAACCTGCTGTTATCTTCAAGGCTCTGTCTCTCAATCCTGCCCGCCTCCTCAAAGATTACTGTGCAATCGTCGGAAGAGGGAAGAATCTCCCGCTCAATGCAACGTAGACAACCGCGAAAGTCAGCACTATGTTGAAGAGCTGGCCGACTATGTAAAGCGTTAAAGGTTTACCGCCTGAGACCTGCTCGCGGAGTTCCTTGAAGTTCGTACTAAGTCCAATGCTCGTGAATGCAAGAACGAATGCCCAGTTCTTATACTGGTCTAAGAGTTTGTTGACCGAGTTCACCAACGGCCTGCCGAAAATTGGCTGAACTATGAATGATGCGATAAGTGAGGCCGCGAAGAAACCGAGTATAAATTTCGGAAGCCTTGTCCAGATTTCTGATGCTGAGACTTTGTGAGACTTCCCTCCACTTCTAGCGGTGAAGAATACCGCCACTGCAAACGCGATGAAGCCAATCAATATATTCTGTATCGACTTCACGAGAACCGCCGTAGTCTGACCGAGTTTCCCCAAAGCAGTCCCCGCCACAGTTACCGCGCCCGTAGAGTCAACAGTTCCGCCGATTAACGCGCCCCCTATGAGTTCGCCTAGACCAAGCCAGCGGATTATCACAGGCTCAAGAACCATCATTATCACCGTGAAGATTATCGAGATTGACACCGCGAGGGATAAATCGGTCTTCTTCGCGTCAGATGCCGCCGCTGTTGCTATTGCCGCCGATGTTCCGCATACACTAGTCGCCGATGCTATCGTTATGACGAAGGGGTCATTGTCGATTTTCAGAACCCTTCGGCCGAAGTACCACATAAAGATTATCAC
>JAFRSL010000259.1 GCA_017427625.1 Synergistaceae bacterium
TCAATGAACGCGCTGATGTCAGCAATTTCAGCAGCCTCTCTGACTTTTGCCATGTCAATCTCGCCCATACCATAGGCAATGTTGAAGGCAATACTCCCCCGCATTAGGACACATTCCTGAGGGACGATGCCAATCTGACGGCGCAAGTCCTTAAGCCCGAACTCCGAAATATCAGTGCCGTCAATGAGAATCTTCCCCGATGACGGCTCATAGAATCGCGGAATCAAGTCAGCAATCGTAGACTTCCCTGAACCAGTCGGCCCGACGATAGCGATTTTCCCGCCAGCCTCAACGTCAATGTTAACCCCGTGAAGAATCTCCTGAGTGTCGTAGCTGAATGAGACATCGCGGAATGATATGTTGCCCTTTATGGCGATGTGTTCATGCCCGTGCGTGTCATCTTCAACGGGGATATTCAGGATTGCGCAGATACGCTCGGTGCTTGCAATGCCAGTCTGCAGGGAGTTCATCGAGTTCATAACGCTCCTTATTGGCTGAACCATGAAGGCTATGTACCCCGTGAAAGAAATCAATTCTCCCGGTGTCAAATCGCCATAGATGACGCTTCTTCCGCCTACCCAGAAGACCACAGCAAGCGCGAATATCAGGAAAACCTCAATCACCCCTGCAAGTATCCCCTGAACACTCACGGCCTTCAGCAGAGCGTCATAATTTCCTTTTCCCGCAATCCTGAAGCGTTCAAGTTCCTCGTCCTCGTTCGCAAATGACCGCACCACCCTGACCGCCGAGAAAGCCTCCTGAGCCGTCGCCGTAATGTCAGCTAGATGTTCCTGAACGTTATGGCCGGCAACACGCAGCTTCTTCCCAGCGAATGACAAAAGCAATCCCACAAACGGAAGCACGATCACGATGAGGCACGTCAATTTCCAGTTGATATAAATGATGAACGAGAACATTCCGATGAACGTAACGAGGTTGAACATTAGGTCGATGAATGTTGTGGTTACGATGTTCTGCAGCGTCGATGCATCGCCCGTGATCCTGCTCATGAGGTCGCCTGTTCTTGATGCGTAGATGGTTCCGAGCTTCATTCTCATCATGTGGTCATAGAGAGCGTTGCGAATGTCCATTACGACACCCTGACCTGCCTCGTTCATGTAGTAACGCTGAAGGTACATCGTTATGGCCTTGAGTCCGAAAATCACGATGACCAGAACGCATATGATGTTGAGCATTAACGTGTTCCGCGAAATGAGGACATCATCGACGACGGACTTGAACAGGTACGGAGGAAGAACGTTAAGCCCCGATGAGGCCAGCATGAATACGGTAGCGAGCAAAATCTTGAGCCTGTAGGGTTTAGCGTAAGAGTAGAGGAATGCAGCCGGCTTCATAGAATTTCCCCTTTTCCTGCAGCGACATCACATAACTTTTCCGCAGCTCCGTAATTCCCTGAAAGCTCACGAAGCTCTTTGCGTACCTCCTCAAGATGCTCACGGTCGTCAAGTTCAGCGCGTAATCTCTCGGCAATCATCTCCGTCGTAACATCTCCCCAAAGTTCCGTGAAGATATTTCGGTTGAAAGTCCTGTTTGGCAACGAGATGTATCCGCCCCATTTGTTGACGGTATGAAGAAGTGCTTTGCGGCGAATCATTTTGCCGACGACAGGAAGCCCCGTGAAGAATCCCGCGACACCTGAGACTGGCATAAGTGTCAGGAATTTTTCGGGAGCAACGACGATTCCTGGAAGCCCTGAGTGCATCATCTCGAAGTTGTTTGTACCCGGCTGAGTTATTGCGAAGTCTGACTCTCTCATTGCGATTCCTGCGCCAGTCTTGACGGGATTGAGGCCTTCTTTGCGCCATATGGACATCTCATATTCCGGCATGAACTGCGGGAAAAGCGAGCGTATCCTGGCGTTAGGGATTAGACGGGTAATGCTGTCCCTGAGCTGACATAGCCACGAGATTACAGCTGACCTAATTTTTGGACGGCTTCCCGGAAGGAAGAGTATTCGCGGTGAGTTATCGTCCCTGTACCATTTCCATGTGTTTTCGGCGAAGGGTGTGAAGTCATTCCTCACGGCATCTTTTACGAGGTCGCCGATTGGTGTTACTGTTGGCATGTTGACCTGCTGAGGGTAAGCTGTGAAGAGCTTTGCGCCTTTGATGTCCTTCCTGTGCCTGTAACTGTAGACTGCCAAAGGAGCGTCGGAGAACTTTGACATTCTCAAGCCGAAAGCAATATCGCCTCCGAGCTGAATGATGCTGTCAGTTCGTTCGTGAGCAACTTCGCGCCAAGTAATGGAAGTGGACGACGGGCCTTCAAGTTTGTCGACACCCAAGAGAGAAGCAGCCTCTCGTTCATGTCCTGATGAGAACGGGCAGGGAAGGAGCCATAATGAGATTGAGTGTCCTCGCTTTCTAAGTTCTGAAGCAACCGGTCTTACCCAGCCCCATAATTCGCCGGGACCGTTAGTGAGTATAGTAATCCGCAAAAAATTCACCTTCTGGATTTAGAATATAATTATAATATCAGGGAAGGGAGATTTTGACATGAAAAAGTTAATCGCAACGACGTTAATATTTCTTCAGGCAAGCTGTGCAAGCGCGACGGTATGGGACGACTTCAGCGGTTATGTCTCAAACGCTTGGAATGATTTCACAGGCTATGTGATGAGCTGGTTCAATGACGATGAGAAGCCGGTAATTCCTGGCGACAATCTTCCTGGAAACATCGCTGGAAACTGGGACAGACTCAGCGGAACTCTAAACGATGCTCTGACTCTAAGGGACAAGCAGGAGACACTTCCAGATTCGACGTGGATGCCCTTCACTGAGGACAAAGCCAGCAACGGAAAGAAGATAAACGAGCTTTTAGACCGTGCGTTGGTGATACTCTCAGGTGGAAATGCAGGTAACGCGAGGGCTGACGCTGTGAGACTGAGAGCAAGAATCTCGCAACTAAGGACGGAACTTGACGAGCTTCGCAACAACAGGATAACCGCTCCCGAAAGCACCTACATGTTATGGAGGAAGACGAAGCCAAAAATCGACGCTGAAATAGCAGAGAAAGAGCGTGAGATTTCGCGTACAGAGGCTGAAATGTCATCAATAAATTCGCGACTCACCGAAGAACTTCGAGGCATTGGGCTTGAACTTACTGAGGCACAGACGGACATACTCCTAAATTCCGTGACGGGCGAGGACATCTTGCAGAACACGATCATATTCGACAACGTGAGATCGGTCGTCTCGAAACTTGAGGAGCGTTCCCAGAAGGACACGAACACTCTGGAAATCACGAAGCGTTACACGGGAATGTACCTCGTCCTGAATGACATACTGATACACACGCAGGAGGAGCTGATCCGGAAGATGGACAACGATTACAAGCCGCGGCTTTCGGAACTCATAAAGGATGCTGAGGCTCTGAGGAAGCAGGCATTGAGGCGGAGCAACGACAAGGCATACACGTCGTCGCAGAGGAAGTCATTTGCCCTGAACGCGAAATCAAACGCCACGACGATTGAGGCGGCTCGGCTCTACGGGGAGCTTATCGAGAGTCAGAAGTCATCGCTCATGAAGAGCATACGTGCGCTGATGCTGAACCGTGATCTGGCGGAGAACACGTACAAGACTGTGAGGAGTTCGGGGGAACTGAGGGGGCTGATACATTCGGGGCTGAATGCGTTTGACGCTGTGAATCGTCTTTCGATGCCTGAGCTGAAGATATTTGAGAGCGGGACAATGAGGGCGGAATTTGACGAAATCAACAGGAGGCTGAAACGCTAGTTAAGGCCCTTGCCGGAACAGGGAGGTTAACCCATTACGGCGACACCGAGAGATTTTGCGAGATTACGGATTGCGTCTTCGGAGAGCTTGCTGATTTCCTCAATTAAGGAGAGAGGCAAGTTCTTTTTTTAGCATATCTTTTGCAACGCGCTCATTGGTTTCATCAATTGCCTTGTCAATATTTCTCTTTATCATTCTGCTTATTACATCGTTCATGGCCGCGTAAAAGCCGTAATGAAATCTAATTCTCCCTGATTCCTGAGTCATTTAATTCATGAGAAAACTCCGGGACCAGCTTCTTGAGTATTCTCAGAGCCTCATCAGGGTAACGCAAGGCATATTCCAATCCGCTGTCTATGTCAGTATCACGTGAAGGGTCTCCCATTTTTATGTTGCTGACGAAGATTTTCGGGTGAAGCGTGCCGTGCACCGAGTTCTCATCGTAGAATAGTTCCTCGTAAAGCTTCTCACCCTGCCGTATTCCAGTGTAAGTAATCTGAATGTCCTTGTAGGGTTCATAGCCGCAAAGACGTATCAGAAGCTCTGCCATTTCCCGGATTACGACAGGCTCACCCATATCGAGGACGAAGAGTTCCCCGCCATGTCCCAAAGCTCCGGCCTGAATTACGAGGCTGACAGCTTCAGGGATTAGCATGAAATATCGCTTCATGTCGGGGTGCGTAACAGTAACCGGCCCTCCTGATGCGATCTGCTTCTCGAACTTAGGGATAACGCTGCCTCTGCTTCCCAAGACGTTCCCGAAACGCACGGCCATGTACTTCGTCTCAGGGTAATTCCTCTGTTCACGCTCAAGTATCTTCTCGGCAAGCCTCTTTGTCGCACCCATAATGCTTGAGGGATTTACTGCTTTGTCGGTTGAGATCATGACCATTCTCTCTGCGTTAAATTTTCCTGCACATCTTGCGACCGTCCTCGTCCCCAAATCATTGACCCTCATGGCCTCTCTTGGTGAATATTCCATCAACGGGACGTGCTTATGAGCTGCGGCATGGAATACGACTTGAGGCTTATACTTTGCGAAAAGGTTCTCGATAGCAATTTCGTCGGCAACATCCGCGATTATTGGATGAACGGGAACATCTGTCTTCAGTTCCTCAGTCAGCAAATATATTGACTGCTCGCCATGACCTAATACGAAGACTTCCGAAGGGTTATTGTGGATTACCTGCCTCACGATCTCGCTTCCGATTGAGCCTCCAGCTCCTGTAACTAGGACACGTTTGCCCATGACGTAATTCATCGAGGCCTCAATGTCAATCCTTACTGGTTCGCGCCCAAGCAAGTCCTCAAGTTTAACCTGCCTCAATTCAGAGACGGAGACTTTTCCGCCCGCAAGCTCCCTCATGCTTGGAAGTATCCTGACTTTTACGTTAAGCGGGGAAAGTATGTCGTAAATCTCGCGCTTCTTTGAGCCATTCACTGATGGTATCGCTATGAGTACGACCTGTATGTTCTTGCGCTGGACTAATTCGCGGAGGTCTGCGGTTGTCCCGAGAACCTTAACGCCCGAAACCTGCCTGCCTAACTTCTGATCGTCGTCGTCAATGAAGCCTGCCGGATATAATTCCGTGTCATTGTGGAGCAAATCCCTCGCAAGCAAAGCTCCAGCCTCACCTGCACCGATTATCAGGGCGGGAACTTGTTGAGACTTGGGTGTGAAATGAAGCGTTTTCATCATGAGCCAGGAGGTTCTGAAGCTCCCGCATAGAAACAATCCGGCAAAGAAGGTTACGAAGAATGAAGTTTTTGGGAAGACAGCCCCCAAGAAAAGCGCGTTAATCACCAAGAACGAGAATATCCCGGCAAGGTAAAGCCAAATGAAGCGCATATAATCCTCAGGGCCGGCATGAACCCATATGATAGTGTACTGTCCAAATAAGGCGAAAACGGTAACGCATAAAGCAGGAAGAAGTATCGTAACACTCAGCCAGTCCGAAAAGAAACGCGGAATAATCAGCCCCAGTCTCAGAGCATATCCCAAGTAGACAGCGAATACCAGAAGCACGAAGTCAGAGGCAGCAATGACGGCTCTTTTCTGCAGTACGCGGTGCAAAAAGCTCTTAACCGATCGCCAGCACATAGTCTAGAGTATTAACTTCTTCCCATTTTTCCCGCCCATTCGGTCAAGCTCATTGAGTACACCGGCAGGGGCTGTCTCTATTCGAGGCTTGTTCTGCTTTTCTTCGGCCTCTTTGATGCGCTTCTGCAAGTCTTCGATTGAACGCTTTATCTCGTTAGTATCACCCTTGATCCAGAGCATGAGGTTGTCAGCGGCAGCTTTGAGGGTTTTCTCGTCGGGCATTGACTTTATCATTCCAAGCTCAAGGAGTATCCTGTTCTCCTCACGAATTGCCTCAAGAGCATCATCACTGTTGAACAGCCCCTTCCTGTAGAGCATTCGGAACATCACGTTGAAGCGGCTCTTCTGGTTCTCGTTGTCGACAGCCATATCCTCAACGCGTGATACAAGCATTCCGAGAAGTTCATCAAGCCCAATCTGCATTGCCATGTGAATCTTGATCCTTTCCATGTGAAATTTATTTTGCAATTCTAGCACAAATAGCGATTTCTTGGCGTGGTAAACTTGTTCTCATATCTTGTTGGAGGCATCAATATAATGAGCGTTTCCCTTTACAGAAAATATCGACCTCAATTTTTCTCTGATGTCATAGGGCAGAAGTCAGCCGTTGACGTTCTCACTAACTCAATATTGCGTGGTCGAGTAGGTCATGCGTATCTATTCTCAGGTTCAAGGGGGTGCGGTAAAACTTCAGCCGCCAGAATCTTCGCAAAAGCCCTGAACTGTCTTGAGCGTAACGGATTTGAGCCTTGCGGGTCTTGCCGTAACTGTCAGGAAATTACTGCCGGAGAATCGCTTGACGTTATAGAGATTGACGGAGCTTCCAATAATGGGGTCGACAATATTCGCGGCCTGAAAGAGAACGTAGCACTCTCGCCTTTCAATTCACGTTACAAAATTTACATTATTGACGAAGTTCACATGTTATCGCAAGGAGCATTCAACGCCCTGTTGAAGACCCTCGAAGAACCTCCCGAACACGTAATCTTCATCATGGCCACAACTGAACCTCACAAAGTCCCCGTAACAATCCGCTCACGATGTCAGCATATCCCATTCAGGAGCATAACGCCCGATGACATATATTCGCGTCTCGATTACGTCTGCAAGAACGAGAGCATAACCGCTGAGGCTGAGGCATTGCGTGAGATTTCGAGGCAGGCTGACGGTGCATTGAGGGACGCTCTTTCGTTGCTTGAACAGGTCATAGCGTCAGGGAATATTACGCTTGCGAACGTTGAGGCAATTTGCGGGGCTGGAAGCAGACCGTCATTTGAGCGATGGATTACGGGATTGAGGGAGAATCCTGAGAATGCTTATACTGGTTTGAGGGCAATGTTTGACGCTGGGGCATCGGGAGTCAGGGTGCTTGAGGAAATCTTTGCGATATTACGGGACTTGCTCATTGTGTCGAAATGGAAGAATGCCGCCGACAGCTTGGGATTATCGGAGCAGGAGAAGAACTTTCTCGTCAACGAAGCATCTCAGTGGAAGCCTGCGGAAATTCACCGAATGATGAGGTCAACACTGAGAATACTGGGCGAGGCTCGAATGGGAGTAAGGACGGATATACTTCTCGGAATGTTCATGTTGAGCGTTGAGGACAATCGTCTGTCGTTCATCCCTGAGACGGAGAAGGTAGTTCCTCATGCAACGATGCGAGATGAAACTCCTCCGCCTGTCATTACAGCCCCCGCCGTTCAAGCACCTGTTGAGGTTAAGGAAGACCCCGTGCTTAAGGAGGAGATTTTGACGCTTGCACATGAGAAGAACTTTGCTGTATGGTGCGCGTTGTATGATTCGAGACCGATGGTTCGAGGGAATGAACTGGTTCTCGACATGGCTCACAGGTACAATTACACGGTCTTGAAGATAGACAGGAACGCTGCGGAATTGTCGGAGATTTTCGGGAAGTATGGGAGTGTCGTCCTTCGTTACGGCTCTGCTGAGTATCCTTGCCCCCGAAAGCCAACTGCCTCGCCGGAAATTCACATGCCCGCCAAAGCCGTCAAAGAACCTACGAAAACTATTGACTTCAACATGCCATTACCCGACGAAAAGCCCGTGCCGTCAGCGCAATCACCAAACTCATCGTTCGGAGACTTCATTCGCGGACTTAGTGCTATGGGGCTTAACCCTGAGGTCATTTTGCACAGGCAGATGGAAAGCGATGACACTGACACTGACAGCGACAACGAAATATCGGAAGGAGACGCGGAATAAATGAGTATGGATTTTGTACATCTTCACGTTCACACGGAGTATAGCCTGCTTGACGGTGCAATCCGAACGAAGGATTTAGCGAAGAAGGTAGCAGGCTGGGACACTAAGGCCGTAGCAATAACGGATCACGGAGTCCTCTACGGGGCTGTTGAGTTCTACAAGAATTGCCTCGCTCAAGGAGTGAAACCGATTCTAGGCTGTGAGACATACGTTGCGACTTCAGGAATTGATGACAGGAAGAACAAGCGCGCTAATCATCTACTCCTCCTTGCCGAGAACATGACGGGCTGGCACAACTTGATGAAACTCATCTCAATCGCAAACACAAACGGCTTCTGGTACAAACCACGAATCGAGCATAAGTTCCTTGAGGAGTACCACGAGGGGATCATAGCGTCTTCGGCGTGTTTGGCGGGCGAGATTCCGCAGAAGATTTTATCCGGCGACATTGAAGGTGCGGTTGAAATCGCTGAATATTACGACGGAACAATGGGACGCGGAAATTTCTTCCTTGAGGTCATGCCCAACACCCTCGACGAGCAGAAGAAAGTCAACGAGGCAATAATCGACATATCCCGCAGGACTGGAATACCAATGATTGCGACCTGCGACTCACATTACCTCAACCGCGAGGATTACGACTGGCACAAGATATTATTGCGTATCAACACCCACGCTGACCCAACAGATGACGCATTCGGATTTGACCGCAACGAGTTCTATCTGATGAGTCCCGAAGAGATGTACGAGAAATTCGGCGACACTATACCTGACGCTCTCACTAACACCGTAGAGATTGCCGAACGCTGCAACGTCAAAATAATTCCTGAACACAGAAAGTATCTCCTCCCTGAGACGAATCTAGGAGACGGCATGACCCCCGATGACGAACTCAGGAAGAGAGCGCATGACGGCTTGAAAGCGAGATTTGAGGCAAGAGGCACAGAGATTCCAGAGGAATACATGAAGCGTCTTGAGCTTGAACTCAACGTTATTACGCAAATGGGATTCAGCTCGTACTTCCTCATAGTGTCGGGGATAATTCAAGCTGCGAAGTCCCGTAACATTCCGATTGGGCCGGGACGTGGTTCAGCAGCAGGAAGCCTCGTAGCGTGGTCTCTGAAAATCACGGAGCTTGACCCCTTGCGTTACAACCTCCTCTTTGAGCGTTTCCTCAATCCTGAGAGAATATCAATGCCCGATATTGACACTGACGTTTCCGACAAAGGGCGCGAGGAACTTCTCAAATATATATCGGATTACTACGGCTCTGACCACGTGGCGCAGATCATAACGTTCGGGCGAATGAAGGGCCGTCAGTCGGTGAAAGATGTCGGCCGCGCTCTCGGAATGGACTACTCAATCATGGACAAGACAGCGAAGTTAATCCCGCCGATGTGCAAGAGTCTTTCTCAGGCACTTGAAGACACTCCCGACCTCAAAGCTGAGTATGACGCAGACCCCGTCAAGCGCAACATAATCGACAAGGCCGGGAACATTGAGGGATTGGCTCGACATACCTCACAGCACGCCGCCGGTGTCGTAATCACGCCGATGCCTGTTACAGATGCAGTCCCAGTTAAGAGACTGGGTGAGGGTGAGACGGGACAGGTTGTTACACAGTTCACGATGGGAGATGTCGAGGAACTTGGTCTCGTGAAGATGGACTTTCTTGGTCTTTCAACACTCTCAATAATCGAGGAGGCTCTGGAGAACATCAAGTCCAATGGCAAGGCTGTCCCCGACATGAACAAGGTCAACGATGAAATTGACGACGCAGAGACATTCAAGCTGTTGAGCGACGCTGACACGATGGGGGTATTCCAGCTTGAATCCGATGGAATACGCTCAATGATGAGGAAATTGAAGGCTGACTGCTTCGAGGACTTAGTGGCGGCATTGGCGATGTATCGTCCCGGCCCTTTGGATTCAGGAATGGTTGACCAGTACATCGACTGCAAACATGGCCGAGCGACACCCCATTATCCGCACCCATTGCTTGAACCAGTGCTGAAGGAGACACACGGAGTCATTCTCTACCAGGAACAAGTCATGCAATGTGCCTCAGTTCTTGCGGGTTACACACTTGGTGAGGCGGATCTGCTTCGTCGTGCAATGGGCAAGAAGAAAGTCGAGGTAATGCAGGAACAGCGCGCAAAATTCCTCGCGGGTGCAAAAGAGAAGGGCATCGAATCCGAAACAGCGTCATCAATTTTCGACAACATCGAGAAATTCGCGGGCTATGGTTTCAACAAGTCCCACAGCGCAGCTTATGCGTTAATCTCATACGATACAGCGTGGCTGAAAGTCCATTACCCCACCGAGTTCATGGCCGCATACCTGTCGAGCCAAATGAAAGCGAAGCGTGAGGTTCTCGGTCATTACGTCCTTGAGGTAAGGCAGAGCGGAATACAGGTTTTGCCGCCCGACATAAATTCGTCAATGGAAAATTTCACGGCTGTCGGCGAGGTTATTCGCTTCGGGCTTGGAGCTGTCGCAAGAATGGGTCATAACACCGTCATGATGATACTTAACGAGCGCAAAAACGGAAAGTTCACATCGTTGTGGGACTTCATGAAGCGTGTTGACATGAGCCTGATGAACAAGACGGTATTCGAGAACTTGATAAAGGCCGGAGCATTAGACGAGATTCACAAGAACCGCGCAATGTTGCTGAACGCGCTCCCGAAATATCTCGAAGCGATACAGAGCGTTAATGCCGAGAAGAAGACCAGCCAGCTCGGATTGTTTGAGATTGACGACGGCGGGGACGATGACGCAGTTTCCGCAGAGCCTGAGATTCCCGAAATCCCGGAATTTGACGAACACACCAAGCTGGATTACGAGAAGCAGGTTACAGGAATGTATATTTCCGGCCACCCGTATGAGACTCATCAGGAGGAGTTATCGCCCTACACGAACTGCAAGATCATGGATCTCAACGGCTGGAAGAGCGAGAACCTGAAGCCATGTGTCGGAGGAATCATAGCGTCCATAAAGGAGAAGACCACCAAGAAAGGCTCGAACATGTGCAATCTTCAGCTTGAGGACACGGAGGGGAGCATTGACGTTGTGATATTCCCAAAGATGTGGGAGGAGCTGAAGGGTACATTGACGGTCGGTGATGCCTGCGTTATTGAGGGGAAGTTTGACGACAGGGGGCAGCTTTTGCCCGACAAAATCATGATGGCTGATGACCTTAACGGGAAGGCCAAGCGTTATATCACCCTGAGTGTTGACGCTGAGGAATGCCGCAACATGAACTTGAAGCGATTTGTGGCGGCTCTCAATGGCAGCAAGGGAAATTCGCGGGTAATCCTTGAGCTTAAGGGCGAGGGGGAGACGTTCTGCGTCTATCTCGGAGGCTGTAACATTGACGCAGAGAGGCTGAATGATTCGCTGTCAAAGGTAATGCCGTCGGGCAGCTTTTCGGTTCATTGCGGGGCAGCGTGATGACGGTAACCCCCTCGCCAACAAGTTGGCCCTCTCCCCCTTGTCATGGGGCGTGAAGTTCTCCGCTTTTCCTGCCTCCCCTGCGAAGGGGAGGTGTCTCGAAGAGACGGAGGGGTTGCCATTTTCTGACGGAGGAAACGTTTTCACGCAAAATAAGAAATGACCTGTATAATTTAATCACCGCAATTTGAGAGGGGAGAAAGAAATCATGTTCGTAAAAATAGTATGCACAATCGGCCCAGCGTCAGACAATTTCGACACGCTGAAGGCAATGGCTGAGGCTGGAATGAACGTAGCCCGACTGAATTTCTCGCACGGTGATTATTCCGGCCATGAGAAGAAACTCAAGCTGATCCGCCGTGTTGAACGCTCAGTGAAGAAACCCATAGCCGCGCTTCTCGACACGAAAGGCCCGGAGATTCGCACAGGACACATGGCCGGCGGTGAGATCACGCTAACTCAGGGGGAAAAGATAGTCCTATCGTCATGTGATGAGGCATTCGAGGGAACACCCGAAAGAATCTGGGTGAACTACAAGCTCCTCGCAAAAGAAGTAACGCCCGGCCAAAGCATTTTCATTGACGACGGTGCGCTTAACCTTGAGGTTGAGTCCGTTAATGGCGATGATGTAACCTGCCGGATAATTGTTGGAGGCCCGCTTCGCAACACTAAGGGCATCAATCTTCCTGGAGCTGACATAACTATGCCCGCGCTTTCGGAAAAGGACAAGAAGGACATAGAGTGGGGCATTCAGCACGGAATGGAGTACCTCGCTGTATCATTCGTGAAGACACGTCAGGACATCGTGGAAGTCAGAAGGCTCA
>JAFRSL010000260.1 GCA_017427625.1 Synergistaceae bacterium
ACGAGGAGTCCGCGCCCTGCTTTGCGTTCGATTGCGTCCCCGAAACTCTGCATGTTCCAGCTCGTTATGATGCTCCCCTTTTCGAGCTTCCGCGTCTGAATGTATATAGGGTTGTAGCCTGGCCTGTCCTCGATGATTATTCCCTGAATTGCTCCGGAACTTGTGCGGCGTTTGGCGTTCTTGAAGACCTCGTAGCCCATCCGTATCAGCAGATCCGTAACAAGCTGCTCAAAACCTGCGGGGGATAAATTGTTGACCCTCGCTAGAAGCTGGCTGACTAAGTTTGCATAGTCGGAAGCCTCATCGTTATTGATGTTGAAATTCAATCCTGAACGTTCATTCATATTCATAATGCCACCGAAAATTTGGTGATATTATAATTGATTATGAGCAATGTGTATTCACGTGAAAATTTTATTAGCATGTCGGCACTTGAGAAACTTGGCGGGGATTTCGCGGCTTTGGGATTCTTGTGGGTACTTCGGGAAATTCTCGGCGGAAAATCTGAGGGTATCGTTGACCTTAAAGTCCTGGCATCATCATTGAGCATTGGCATGGGGGAAGTCTACAATTTCATCGGGCACCTTGAGGACTCGTTCGTAATCTCAACAAACGCAGAGCCTGAAGGCAGACGCATCAAAATTCTCATGGGCCCTGAGACTAAGGAGGCAAGCGGATTCTCTCAGGACTGTGCGGACTTCTTGACGGATTATCTCAGAAAGCACGGAATAATTCCCGGAAAATCATCGCATGAGCAGGATGATAACGCGATCCTACGAAAGACTGCCTTGAATTTGGGCGATAACTTTGCGCTCCTCAAGGGATTCTATTCCACCGTGAAATCAACCTTGAATGACCGCCGCGAGTTCACATATTCGCTCAATGACAACAACATAATCCTCAACAACACGAACCGAATTACCGGCTTTGCGAACGGATTGAACATTCTCGGATTCTTCTCGTCGTATGTCTACAAGAAATCGCCTCACAGGATTATAACTGCTCAAGTTGCCGCCGTTCCTGAAGCTCACAGGTTCATCTCAGGAGGCTGGCTCGAAGAATGGGCGTATTGCCGTGCCGTCTCAGCAATCAACGAGCCATATTCATATCTCAGGAATCTTAACGCGACTCTGCCGGAGAATGAGGTTTTCGAGTTCGACATCCTAATATGCAAGGGCGGAAAGATATTCTGGATTGAGGCGAAGACAGCGAGATATTCCGCCTATATTCCAAAATATTCACGGATTGCAGGACTGCTGGGACTTACTGCCAACAATGTTATTCTTGTCTCTCCCGATGCTCCTTCACGAGAGATTCAACAGGGCATAACATGCTGTAACCTTGAGTGCTTTCCTGAAGTTATAGCTTCTTGTATGTGATGGGCATTCCCGCGAAAAACTCCGTAACCTCGTCAGCAGCCTCAGCGATTTTCACAGTGAGTTCAGCGAGTGCCTTGACGTATTCCTCAGTGAGAGCATCATAACCTCCGCCGTCCGAAAATATATCGTCAACAACAATCACAACGTCCCTCACTCGTCCTAGCAACGCCGTAAAGTCCGCGAATATCTCCCTCACAACATGGCCGGAGGGCTTTAACCCTTCCCCGTCAGCAAACATCACATTTGCCGTCCACGCCGTAAGACTTTCAACCATAACACTCGAACCCTCAGGAATTTCCGCGCCCGATAAATTCATCGTCCTCTCAACCGTCAGGAAACCCCTTCCCGCTCTCATGGCCTGATGATTTCTCACTCTCTCCCTCATTTCCTCATCATTAACCTGAGACATTGCAGCGTAGATTTTGGGCTTCCCTGAGAGTTCCGACAGCCTCTCTTCAGCGTAACGGCTCTTTCCGCTTCCTGCTTGACCGAAAATCAATATCAACATTCTGCTATAATAGCCTAAAATTTTTCTTCAGGGTAAGTTAATGAAACTCAGAACGATTATATTTCTCGCATTATTCTCACTCACAGCTTCCGAAGCCTCAGCTCGGCTCTCCGTAATGTGCAGCTTGTTCCCAGTTTATGACTTCGCTAGGCAGATTTCGGGGACTGTTGCTGACGTTAGCCTCTTGCTTCCGCCGGGCGTTGAACCTCACGAATATGAGCCATCACCGCGCGACATAAAGGCTCTCAATGATGCTGACATCTTCATATTCACGGGCGCAGGAATGGAGCATTGGGCGGAGAAAATCTCACAGTCCCTCACGCACACACGCATAATTGACGCATCGCATGGCATTGCCACAGTGAGCAATGACCCTCATATATGGCTCGACCTCTCATTGGCTCAGGAAATGGCACGGAACATTTCAGCCGGACTTTCTGAGGCTGACCCAGAAAACTCTGAGACTTACGCCCGTAATGCTGAGGAACTTTGCGCGAGTCTAGGTGAACTTGACGGGAAATTCATGGCCATGAGGAAGGACAAAGCTCTCATATTTGCGGGAGAGTTCTCGGCCGGATACTTCGTGAGGCGTTACGGCTTCGATCACGTCAGCGCATATGACGGCGAGAATGAGCCTTCAGTCCGGAGAATGGCGGAAGTCATCAAGTACATCAACGAACACAAGGCTCGCTATATTTTCGCGGACATTGGCGGAATCTCGCAGGTTACGCAGGCAATTAGTGAGCAGTCCGGCGCAGAGATTCTTACATTTGGGACGGGCCATGTCGTTGGGAATGAGGGTATAACATTTTTACAGATGATGAATGACAACTACAAGAATGTTTCAGAGGCAATGAATGACTGAGAGATTACGGATTAAAGACGCGGTGATAAAGTACGGCGACAATCCTGCTGTGAACGGCGTATCACTCACGGCGGGCGCGGGCGAGATGATATTCATCACAGGCGCGAACGGTTCAGGAAAATCAACGCTCACCAAAGGAATCGCAGGTCTCCTCCCATTGTCATCAGGCACTCTCGTCAGGACTCCTAGAATGTCATACGTCCCGCAATACGAGGAGGCTGACCGTGATTTTCCGGCGAGGGCAGGCGAGATTGTACTCACTGGTACGCAGAGGCCGGGAAAATTATTCCACACTCGCAATGACCGCAATCAGGCAGAATCGGCCATGAATGCACTCGGAATTTATGACCTCGCCGACAGAGAGATTCGTACACTTTCGGGCGGGCAGTTGAGGAGGGTATTCCTTGCGCGGGCGATATGTGGTAAACCGGAATTATTGCTGCTCGATGAACCTTGCGCGGGGCTTGACGCTCACAGCCACGAGGTATTGTTCTCGATACTTCGGGGAATGATGTCGGAAGGCTGCGCGGTCGTAATGGTTACGCACGACATCTCGGACATCGACGGTATCCCAGAGGGCCGAGTAATACGAATTTCAGGCGGGAGGATTGCAGGATATGAGTGAGGTCATCGAGTTATTGTCGTATCCTTTTGCTTACAGGGCATTGATTGCAGGCTCTCTAATCTCCGTTTGCGCTTCAGTCTTGGGGGTAATCCTCGTCTTGAAACACTACTCGCTGATCGGTCATGGCCTCTCGGAAATCGGATTTGCGTCGCTCTCCCTATCGTCAGCTCTCAGCGTTCAGCCAATGTACATAGCCGCACCGTCGGTCATAACAGCGTCATTCGTGATAATGTACGTCAGCCGAAAGTACAGGACATCGGGCGACACAGCAATAGCCATAGCATCATCAGCAGCACTCGCTCTAGGCATCGTAATATCCTCAGTTTCAGGGACTGCCTCAAATATGAGTTCGTATCTTTTCGGGAGCGTTCTTGCGGTTAGTGAGGCGGATTTGGTAGTTGCCGTGATATTGTCGGTGATAGTGATTGCGTCGTTCATATTGCTGTATAATCGCTTATTCCTCATAACGTACAGCGAGGATTACGCGCGTTCACTCGGAATTAACACGGCCATGTACCAGCTCATAGTCTCAATATTGACGGCACTTGTCGTTGTTGCGGGAATGAGAATTACAGGGACGCTCCTGATTTCGGGAGTGATAATCCTTCCTGCTGTTTCGGCAAAAATCGTTGCCAGGGGATTTCGTTCACTGGTCATAATTTCGGGGATAGTCTCGTTCGTCGCGTTCATATTGGGGCTGATTATGTCGTTCGTCATCAACATTCCAGCGGGCGCGGTCGTAATCCTCTCAAACGTAGCGATACTGATTCTCATGAAGATATTTGCGGGGGCGAAGTCATGACTGGCAAGGGACATCGAATGTCGACATTTGCGTTTGTTCTTGGGACTACAGGCTCACCGCTTGCCGCGACGTTCAGCTTCTTGGGCAGTACGTTCCCTGATTCGTCGGAGTACATAATCTTCGGCAAAAGGCGAAACAGGTATCACAGGCGTTACACACACTGGTTCATTCCTTGGCTTGCTATGGCATATGCTTGCTTTTCGCGTTCAGGCTGGATCGTCCCGAGATTGTCGGTCTTGGTTGACGGGAGGAACGCTCATTATGATGTGTGGTCATGCGCTGGGTTCTGGCTCATGGGGTGCGTGTTGCACATTCTCGAAGATGCTTGGTGCGGTACTGTGCCGTTCTTGCTCCCTTGGAAGAGAAGCGTCGGAATGCACGTCTTCCACATGGCCAAGAAAGCCGGTGAAATGAGCAGGGGTGAGAAGAATTTTGTCCTCTGCTGTGCGGGAATATCACTGATTGCGTTCATGTTCAGGACGTTCACGCTTAGGAGCTTTGCGGATTTTCTGATTGCATTATGGAGGGCGATATGATGAAGTGCGACTATCATGTTCACAGCTATTACAGCGATGACAGCAATATGCCGATGGAACGGCAGATTTTGCAGGCAATTTCACTCGGTCTTGACGAGATCTGCTTCACTGAACACGTCGATTACGGCATAAAGTTCGACCGTGATGACCCGTCATATCGCGGCCATGAATTTAACGCCGACTACCCTGAATACTTCGCGGAACTCGAATACTTGAGGGAAAAATACGCGGACAACATTACAATCCGTGCGGGGCTTGAGTTTGGGGTTCAGTCTCATACAGCAGGACAGTTTGAGGCACTCTATGAGCGTTACCGTGAGAAGCTGGACTTTGTGCTTTTGAGCATTCATCAGGTCAACAACCTTGAGTTCTGGACG
>JAFRSL010000261.1 GCA_017427625.1 Synergistaceae bacterium
AGACCGCTCCGTTCGCCCGGAGCGGTTCTCCTTTTGTATGAGGTCAGTTGATACGCGGAATGGCATTGATAAGGGTGCGGGTGTAGTCAGTCTGGGGATTGAGGAAGATGTCGTCGGGGGTGCCGCTTTCGACTATACGGCCTTGCTGCATCACCATGATACGGTCTGCCATGTAGTGTACCACGCTGAGGTCGTGGGTGATGAAGAGGTAAGTGTAATAGTAGTGACGCTTAAGGTCGTTGAGCAGGTTGAGTACCTGTGCTTGCACGCTCACGTCGAGGGCCGACACGCTCTCGTCGCAAATGACCAACTCGGGCTGCAAGATGAGGGCGCGGGCAATGCAGATGCGCTGCCGCTGGCCACCGCTGAACTCATGTGGGTAGCGGTTGTACCAATTGGGCTGCAGACCGACTTGCTCCATAAGATTGATGACTCTTTCTTTCGGGTTGCCTTTGGTAATCCGATGAACCTTGAGCGGCTCGGCAATTGCCTCGCCGATAGTGATTCGCGGGTTGAGCGACGAATAGGGGTCTTGGAAAATAATCTGCAACTTGGGACGCAGGGCTTTCATTTGGCGGCGGCTGAGAGACTTCCTGCCCCGCGATCCTTCCGAATATCACGAAGTCAGCGACAGCATTTCCGCCTAGCCTGTTACCGCCGTGAACTCCGCCCGTGATTTCTCCGGCCGCGTAAAGCCCCGATATAGCCTCGCCGTTGCCCTTGAGAACGTGGGTCTTGCCGTCAATCCTGAGTCCGCCCATAGTGTGATGGACTCCTGCCGTAACCTTTATCGCGTAATACGGCGACTTGTCGAGAGGCTGTGCGAAGCTCGTACGTCCAAATTCAGGGTCGCTTCTGTCAGCAACGCACTTGTTCCACGCTATCATCGTCTTGTCCAGTTCAGCTGCCGGAACTCCGATTTCCTTCGCAAGTTCGTCGTACGTGTTGCCTTGTTTCGTGTAACCTCGCGTGATGTAGCCTTTGATGACGTTCGAGGCATCGGCCATTTTCTGGTCGACTATGAGCCACGAGAACGAGCCGGGCTGTGCAATCTCCGCCGCGCTCACAGCATCGCGTGTTGAGGTCTCGTCAGTGAAACGCTTCCCCTCGCTGTTCACCAGGATAGCTCCGTCCCCTCTGAGTCCCTCCGTGATTAGTGCTGACGTGTTGGCCTCGACGGTCGGGTGAATCTGAACCTGCGACATGTCAACGGTAGCCGCACCCAATTCCTGAGCCATAACGATTACTTCACCTGTTGCGCCGGGCGCGTTGGTCGTCATGAAGCCCTCAAGTTCCGGCTTTAGGAGCGAGACCATCTTCAGGTTTGCGCCGAATCCTCCTGCCGCGAGAATTACAGCCTTTGCGTTCACTGTAACTTTTCCGCCGTCTGAACCCTCAGCAAGTACGCCCGAAATCTTCCCGCCATTGTCCGTGAGAATTGATGTCGCTTTCGTGCTCGTTAGGATCGTGATGTTCTTGCGGGATTTGCAGGCGGCTTCAAGTTTCGGAATCATATATGCTCCCACTGAGACAACCTGCTTGTTCTCGTTGAGAGGTCTGTGAATCCTTTTGACCGACGCTCCCCCGAACTGTCCGACCGATGAAAGGTCAATGTCAATCGTCTTCAGCCAGTCGATTGCGCCCGCTGAACTCTCGGCAAAAATCTTCACAAGCTCAGGGTCATTGATGCCGTGTCCTCCGACGAGCGTGTCAAGCTGCATAAGCTCAACTGAGTCGAAGTAACCCTTGCCGTCCTTCTGGTAGGCTTCCCACTGAGCTTTTACGGTGTTTGCGAGGTCTGTGATGACTTTATTGTCCGCAAACTTCTCAGCGGCTTTGAGAGTCTTCTCGACACCTGCGGCTTCCTTGAACTCGTTGTTGTCCTGAAGGGCTGTGCGCCCTGCGTTCATTCCTCCTGTTGCGCGAACCGAGTTTCCGCCTACTAAGGGCTGCTTCTCGATAAGAACGACTTTCTTTCCGGCGTCAGCAGCAGTTATTGCCGCAACCATTCCTGCGCCGCCCGCGCCGATTATCGCAATGTCAGTGTCATAGGACTTCTCTTCGGCGACTTTCGGGGCTTCGGCCTTTGACGAACCGGCCATGAAGTCGGCAGGGTTCATTCCCGCGTTCTTAACGGCGATTTCTGCAGCCTTTAGGATTCCTGTCGAGCTTACGGTTGCGCCTGAAACTCCGTCGACTTTGATGCTGTTCTTGCTGACCATGTCGGCTGGCATCTTCTCGATTGCGACCGAGCCGATTCCTTCAGTCTCTTTCGGGCCTGAGGCTTTAACGTCGGCAATCTTCCCGTCTTTGAGGGTTATGGTTACTGAAATTGCGTCCTTTCCCCCGAAGCCGTCAGCAGTTCCCGTCCCCATTACTGACGAGCCGCGATTCTGCTGTGTGATTACCATAATGACTATTATCACTATGGCTGAAACTAGCGCGAATACTTTTTTCTTCATGGCATTACTACTCCTTCTGAAAAAATTTTATGGATTATGTTAAGTATAACATCTTACGCTATAATTTCTGAAAAATTTTCGCTCACTAAAAGGGGGATTTGTTTTGACGAAGAAATTACTGCTCGCATTGATGATTACCATACTAATGCCGACGATCTTCTACGGTGAAGAGACTCAGGGCATGGCTGTGGATTACGTTACGCGGATACAGAACGAGATCAGCGCGGACATCTCGAAATTGAGGGCATCGCTTGAGATTGAGCTTGAGGGAATGAAGCTTGACAGCACCGACATAGCCCAGCGTACTCAGGAACTCGAAAAGCTTTCCGAACGAGCCTCCGATGACATGGCCGCGTGGGAATACACTCCTGAGCAGAGGCAGCTTCACACTCACATACTCTCGGAGCTAATCACGGCATACTCGGCTTACGGGGCATTGCTTCAATCGCCATCGACGAACTCAGCAGCATCGGACGACGTTTCAATGCTTGGGAATGTTTCATCGCCCGACATAAACGAGAGCGACGCTCTGAGGCAGGAGATTGCGAAAGTCTCACGAGGCCTTGACGTCCAGGTGTTCTACTTGCAGTCAAAAATAAGCAAGTTACGCCTAGACCTAGCGGAAGCGTCATCACTTCAGAAGCAGCTCAAAGCAGCCCAAGAAGGCGGAGATGCCCTTGAACTTCCCCACACCCATGTCCTAAGCCTTGAGAACGCAAGAATCAACGCGGCATTGACACGTCTCCAGGTTCGGGCGCAGAAAGCGGCATTCGACTCGAACGTTACGGCGATACTGAGGCTGAGGAGACGGCTTGCTGACATGAAGGGTAAAGTCTCGTTCCCCAAAGAACTCCTCGACGCGAACATTGAGGCATTGCAGGCTAAAATTGCCGCGTTAACTGAGGAAATGTCAGACGCACGGAAATCCCTTAACTCCGCAAATTCCGCCTTGAAACGTGCCAGAGCCTCCCTTACTTCAGCCGATGCAAACGCAATCACGGCATCGACGGCCTCATACATGGCGAGAAGCGCGCGTGTGAGTTACTGGGAATACATGACGGCCATGATAAACGAGGAGATTTCTCTGACCCGCGAGGCTCAGGAAGTTTGGCGTAAAAGATACAAGCTCTTCCATGACGAGGCATCGGGCGAGGACATCTGGGCATACCGTGAGGAAGCAGAGGCAAGACAGCAGGAACTTCAGAAGCAGCTCGACAGTATACGTGCAATGGAGAATGTTGTGTTCCGCGAGATAGACACGCTGCAGTCTCAGGCGAACGCTGAGGGAGTTTCGGGGCTTACACAGCAGAATCTAATGCAGGCGGCGGAGAACAGGCGCAGGATAATCTCGGAAGTCTTCAACCGCTATGAGACGATGATACCCCGTGCGGTCTTCTACCAGCAGAGGCTTCACAGCGAGGCCAACGACAATTTGGGAGCGATACGTCTTGCGGAGAAAGTCAGCTCGTTCAGCAAAGAGACGATAATGAGCTTCCTGAACACGGAATTATGGCAGGGCGAAGGATATTCCGTAACCGTAAGCAAACTGACGATAGCAGTCGCGGTACTCCTCTCAAGTTTCTTCCTGAGTTCATGGGGAAGCAAGTGGATAAAGCGAAGGATCATGAAGCGGGCAAAAGCCAGCATCACAGCCGCAAATGCAATCCAGCGTATAACGTTCTACATATTGTGGATAACATTCGCGTTGATTGCCTTGAATATCGTTGACATACCTTTGACGGCGTTCGCGTTCATGGGCGGTGCTATGGCGGTCGGTATAGGTTTCGGAATGCAGAACATCTTCAACAACCTCATAAGCGGCTTCATCGTGATATTCTCGCGTCCTTTCAAGGTTAATGACATCGTTGAAGTTGCCGGGACACAGGGGGTAGTTGAGGACATAGGCTCACGTTCAACGACGATAAAGACATGGGACGGCCTTGATGTAGTTCTCCCGAACCGATATTTCCTTGAGAACAGTGTAACGAACTGGACTGGTACGGACCTAAAGAAGCGTGAGATCCTCAAGGTCAGCGTGTCATATGAGGCTGACACAAGGGAAGTTGAGAAGATATTGCTTGACGTTGTTGGCGGACATTCGCAAGTTCTCAAGAATCCTGCGCCGTTCGTGATCTTCAAGGACTTCGGGAATGATGGGCTTGAGTTCGAGATATATTACTGGTTCGAGCTCCGCAAGGGGTCGGGAGCAAAGATTTCCAGCGACATGAGGCACCACATAACGGCAGTATTCAGGCGCGAAGGAATCGATATACCTTACCCGCAGAGAGTCATTCACATGGCCGAGACTCCGAAAGAGGAAAGCGTTGGCGAGAATGACTTAGCATAGTTCTAAGCAAGCCGGACCCCCTACACTAGCAGGGGGTTCGCTTCTATATAAGCATAATGCTTCACAGCCGCTCCCCGTCAATCTTCTCAAGGATCTTCCTCAGCTTCTCATTCACAGAATCAAGCGAATAGGCCAGCTTCAGGCAAGTCAGCATTAACATATCCTCCTGCTTTGCGCCCTTTACGATTTCCCCGCAAGCCTCGTCAATGAGAGCCTTGAGCCTGTCAATCTCCTCATTCTCAAGCGGAGTGTGTATAGTGTAGATTCCCTTCCCTATTGTGAGGGATACATCGCGTGAAGTCCTCATGTCTCATCACCCTATCATTAGCATGTGTTCAAGCCTTGCGATTTTCTCTGAGGCGGCGGCGTTGTCGACGACATTATTCTGGTATGCCCTCACGAATGCTCTGTCGTGTTCGAGAGTTCCGTCTGACTTACGGGCAAGTTCGCGGCGTAAAATATCGCGTTCGTTGATGAGTTGTTCAACGCGGCTCATTATAGTGTCAGCAAAATATTCGGCGTCATTTAGATTAACGGCCATGAAAATCACCTCTTTGTTAATTTTAACGTATAAACACGACTCCAGCACATACTTATAGAAACTGGAGCTTGCTTAGACAACAATATCATATTACTCGCTCATGCGTTATTTTATTGGCCGCGTCTCGCTTCGTGCTGCCTAATTTGTGAAGATATACTACAAATATTAGTTTATCACAACTTGCAAGAAGACCCCCACCTCTTTAGGTGGGAGATGAATTGCTATAATATATTTGGTGTTGAATATGATAGAAGCAGAGAGATTGGAGAAAAATAACCGAATACGTGAAAAGGGCAAACAGACAAGAGAAAAACGAAAGTCTCAGATTTGTCGCGTATACCGAGTGAAGATAGACATCTCTCACCTCAATGAAGCACAAAAGGAACACCTAAAAATGCTATTCGTCGAAGCGAAATGGCTGTACAATGATGCTTTGACTTTCATGAACGACCATGACATAAGTGAATACGACACAAAGGTAGTAACAGTTCACGGCTTGGATAAAGACCGTAATCCTGTAACGCATGACTTGCAGTATATCTCATCCCAGATGAAGCAGTCAGTAATATCGGGAATAAAGTCTAGTCTCAAAGCACTATCCTCACTGAAAAAGAATAAACATAAAGTCGGTGGATTGCGTTATAAGTCAGATTATGTGTCGATAAATCTTCAGCAGCATAAGATAACGTATAGGTTCAATGATGACAAGCACATAGGGCTTCAGGGCTTCAGCAAACCTCTAAAAATTCGTGGAGCAAAACAGTTCTGGAACATTCCAAACCTTGAATTTGCCAATGCCAAGCTGTTAAACTTGCCCGATGGCTACTATCTGGCAATAACGACCTATCAGAGTAAAGGAGGTGAAAAGAAAAAGTATAAACCAGAAATCGGAATAGATATGGGAATCAAGACGACGATAACGACCTCAGACGGACGGAAATTCAGGGTATTGATTGGAGAAAGTGAACGATTAAAGAAATGTCAGAGACTAATAGCCAGACGGAAGAAAGGTTCAAGCAATCGGTATCGAGCCCGTAAGTTAGTGAGGAAGTCATATCAGAAATTAGGCAACAAGAAACGAGATGCAGCCAATAAAATAACGCATGAGATTTTAGAACATGAAAT
>JAFRSL010000262.1 GCA_017427625.1 Synergistaceae bacterium
CTCTGACACTTCTCGACGCAGCGATAAGGAAGGTAAGCATACAGCGGTCAAAGTTGGGTTCATATCAGAATGAGCTTGAGTACAACACCAACAGCCTCACCGAAACGAGCCTTAACATGCGTGCAGCCGAGAGCCGTGTAAAGGACGCTGATATGGCGACGGAGTACATGAACTTCGTGAAGCTGCAGATATTGACACAGACGGGCAACTCGATGCTTTCACAGGCAAATCAGAGTCAGCAGTCAATAATGGGAATGATTAACTCATAGCGTAGACAATAACCCCCTTGCAAAGTTTTAACGAGGGGGTGTTTTTCTTCTGGCCATGTTTCACTGCAAAACTTCGCGGATTACATTCATTCCTTCGCGCACTAAATCGCAGTCAGCCTGACTTCCCATGTGCCCGATCCTGAAGACCTTACCCGCAAGACTGCCATAATTCCCTCCAATAGCTAGGCCCTTCGCACGCAATGCACCGTCAAATTCCGGCCATGTGAATTTTTCTGGGACGTAGAATGCTGTAACAGTAGGTGAGCAAATATTCTCGCTCTTTGGGTAGAGCTTTAATCCCATTTCGCGACCCATATCACGGCATAATCGGGCGGCCATATCATGACGTTTGAAAGCTGCCTCCATTCCCTCGCGCATAATCATGTTGAGCGAGATGTTAAGGGCTTTCATTGCCTGCCAGTCATGAGTGTATGGCATGTAGTGTTCAGCGGGTATTTTCTTCCAGCCAAGATACGATTCGTAGCCGGAATAATTCACGTCAGCAATAACTTCCCACGCCCTCGAAGAGATCGACGACACCGACAAGCATGGTGTAAGCGACAGTACTTTCTGTGAGCCGAGAAGTCCGATGTCTATGCCACAAGCGTCAACATCAAGTTCCGCGCCCCCTACGCTCGAAACAAAGTCAACCACAAAAATTGCCCCAACCTCGCGGGCAATCCTTCCAATCTCCTCAAGGCATGGTGTCAATGTCCCTGAAGGAGTCTCACAGTGTACGGCGGTGATGACTTTAGGCCTGTAACGTTTCGCGTGTTCGCGGACTTTTTCAGCTTCGGGAATTCCGTCATAAGGGAACGCGCAAATCTCAGCTTCCGCACCGAACGCCCTCGCCATGTCAGCAAATCCCTCACCGAACAGCCCCGATGACACGGCAAGAACCTTCTCGCCCGCTTTGAGTGTGCATTTCAGGGCTGCCCACAATATCGACATGGCCTCGCCGGAAGTTATAACTATGTCGTTCTTCGTGTGAAGCAATTTCTGCGTGAGTGCCTGATTATCGCGGTAAAGTGTGAAAAATTCGTCCTCCAAATCCGAGCTTGCGTAATCATTCAGCCATGCCTTGCGGATTTCTTCGGGGACGCTTACAGGGCCGGGTATTAGCCCTATTCTGTAACTCTCCATGATGACAATATCACCTCTGCTGTTCTCAATAGCTCGTCCCTTCCTGCTGAGGGGCTTTCGAGCGTGAGAGTGATATTATCACCGGCCTGCACCGTGAGCGCAAGGGGCATAAATGCGCGGCTCTCAAATATTGCGTCATGTCCTGAGACCTTGAGAACCTCGAATCCAGAATCGCTAGGCATCATTCCTTTGTCGGTGTTGACTTTTTCGGGGACATAGAGATTTCCTGTTCCTGCACCTTCCGTGAGTATTACATCGAGAGTTGCTGACGGTGATTCTCTCGTATATGTCATATATGTTACAGTGCCTTGAGATTCGCCGTTGTATTCCGTGATTAAGGGCTGTAGAAATTTGTTGACTGAATGCCATTCACCTATCGTTTCGGGAAGTTCAGCCGCAAAAACAGGACTGCATACCATAAATATTAACAGAGCAAAAACTTTCCTCATTCTTTGACCTCCTGAAGCCACAATTTCCTAACCTTCAAGAAAAATTCATCATATACCCCGCTCGCAAAATCCGGGAACGTGTAATCAAAAGCTGTCCACTTCTTGAACCTGTAGCGCATCGTAACCTCCGCAAAAATTCCGTCCCTGATATATATTCTGTGAGCGTGGTCTTTTGTTGACGCAAGAACAAGCCTCGCACCGTCAACATATCCCGGATCTATGTTCACCGCTCTTATGGGCTGCCTGCTAATTGCCTCAATCTCTATGGCCTGATGCTTCCAGTCGGCGAGTCCTCCGGCGTTCACGAGGCCGGGAAAGCAAAGGAACGCACGCTTCAAATCCGGCGAAATTTCGTCATAATAATTCGTCTTGTCGAAAGGTACGGGATTGCTCACGATTTCAGGCTCTCCCCAAATCTCCGTAAGCCTCTCAATACTCCATGAAAGCAACTCATCATCAGGGTACAAAATCCCCGTTATCCTCTTAACTCTAGGTTCTCTCATCAGTAATACCCCTCATGTTCGCGTGATTGACCCGCCGCCAATAGTGCCATCGCTTGAGGCCCAATGCTCCCTATAACGTCGTCAGCCCGCCTCATCGTCAGCGGTTCGGGCTGTATTGGTTCCTCCTGCTGCTGCGGGATTGGTTCAGGTTCAGGCTTAGGTTCGGGGGGCTTTGGAGGCGGTGATTTCCGTCTCGGCATCTGAATATCGAGGTAGCCCTGTAACTGTCCCTGCCATTCGCAAGCCCTATAACCTTTCTTCCGGCCTTCAGGCGGTGATGAAAGCCTCTGCCACTTCCCGCCCTTCGCCTCAATCTCTCGCGCCCAAGTCTGACCAACAGCCGCCCACCACGTTATGTCCTGTGCGTCAGTCAAGTCCTCAGTACAGTCGTCAACCGTGAAAATTCCCGGCTTTAATTTTCGGAAGGCCATGAATCTCGCGCCGTTTGGAGCTTCGAGCCTGACGATAAATTCATCGCGTTCCGGCAATTCTGAGGCGTTGAGCTTTTCGAGACCAGCCCCGAACATGCTTATTGCCGTATCGTTTAGCCTCAGAACTCCTCGTGATGTTATCGCAAATGGAACAGGAGCGTCCCACCATTGAGGATATTGCGGTTCATCGGGATACAATGCAGTCTCCAACGTCCCGATAAATGCCCCCGTAGTCTCAACGTAAAGCGCGCTTACCTCGTCGGGATATTCGATTTCCTCCGGGTTGATTGGGCGGACTATGTTTCTTGCCGAAAGCTGCGGGAGCGTCTTAATCATAGCGTCAGCACAGCCCCTTTCAACAAGGAAAACGAGCTGGCCTTTCGTGAGGACTATTACGTCGCCGGAGTCAGGAATGTAGACCGCGTACTCAGCGGCAGAACCAAAAAGTGTACGCAGGAAATAAAGGAGTGTTGACTCGGGCGTTAAGGATTTGAGGCTGTAATCGTTATCGTTCACGGATTGACTTCCATTAGTGCGTCGGCAAAATCCTGCGGGCTGAACGTCGCCAAATCATCAGCACCCTCGCCAAGCCCTATATATCTCACAGGAACATGAAGTTTCCGAGCGATCGAGATTACGACCCCGCCTTTCGCTGTGTTGTCGTACTTCGTGAGGATTATCGACGTTACGGGAATGATAGAGTTGAAAGTCTCAGCCTGAGCGACGGAATTTTGACCAAGTACAGCATCGAGGACTAAAACGGTTTCAAGCCTCTCGCTTCCAGCCTCACGCAGTAAAATCCTGTGAATCTTCCTGAGTTCTTCCATGAGATTGTGTTTGTCGTGAAGCCTTCCAGCCGTGTCAACAATAAGAACGTCAGCACCAGATGACTCTGCCGACTTCCACGCATCGAAAGCAACCGCCGCCGAATCGCTCCCCTGACCCTGCGCTATCACCTTGACGCCGGAACGTTCGCCCCAGATTTTGAGCTGTTCGACCGCCGCAGCCCTGAATGTGTCAGCAGCAGCAAGAATGACTTTCTTCCCCTGCTTTGCGTAGAGCGAGGCGAGTTTCCCCGATGATGTCGTCTTACCGCTACCGTTCACTCCGGCCATGAGGAGGACTAAGGGCTTATGATCGAGGCTGAAGGGCTGTCCCATTCCGTCAACCGAAGAAAGCTCGTCAACAATCTTTGCGGTGAACAATTCTTTGAGACCGCTGGGAGTTGATATGCCCCTTCGTTTTGACTCGTCCTTGAGGTAATCTATCATTTCCTCCGTGAAGTCAAGCCCTGTGTCGCCAGAGATTAGCTGTTCCTCCAAGTCGTCCCAGAAATCGGGCGTGAATTTTCCTGACGTGAAGAGCTTTGAAATTCCCGAACTCCATTTCTCGCGGACACTCTTCAGGCTCTCGCGTAATTTTGCGAACATTGCCATCTCTCTCTACCTTCCCGGAGTCCTGCGCATGAATATGAACTCGTAGCCGTACTGCCCTGTTGTGCTGTCCTGAGTCCTTCTTGAGCCTACGACCTGCCAGCCATCACGACCCCTCTGGGACATTCTGTCGGTGAGATTTGGGTCAAGAATGAAGTCAATCGCGTAATCGTATGACGGATTAGGAGCCTCATAGCTCGAAGATGACTCGAAGTTCGGGCTGTTCATGGCCATTGAGGTCAGCTTGTCGGAAAGAGTCATAATCTGCCACAGCATGAGACCGCCGATAACTGCGATCGCTGTCAGAAGCAACGGAAGAAGGAATCCGCCGCCGCCTCCGCCTGATGATTTTTTCTTTCCGGCTGTATTACTGCCTGAAGCTGCGTTTTTCCTTGAGGCTAATTTTTCGCGAATACTCATAGTTTTCTCCTTGTGTTCATCTTCGGGGTTGCTGACTATTCCTGCTGAGAGATTCTCGGGCGCAGTGATGACTTCCGTTACGGTTTCGGGTTCAGCGTGGAAATCGTCGGGGTCATCGCCCGGGATTGTTGCTGCTGCTCTTAACTCGCCGAGCGAAGATATATCCCAGTCATCATTTGCACTGTCATTGAGATCTTCCGGTGTATCGTCATTAAGTAAACTCTGTTCGGGCATGTTGTTTTCCTGTGCGGCCTCCTCCTGTATATTGTCAAGTTCAAATTCCGGCATGGTGTCCGGAATGTTGTCTTCTGGTTCAACTTCCTGAGTCATTGCGGCTACTTCCTGTGCGAGTCTGTCCTGCTCCGTGAGAGGTTCGCTCATAACTTCAGGCTCGGCCTCATCGACTGGGAACGGCGAATCGTCCTCAATCTCTGTGAAAGTGTCGGGAACTTCCGGCTCCGTCTCTGGTTCAGGCTCAAATTCTGGTGTTGGCTCAGGCTCTAGCTCTGGTTCTGTTTCTGACGCAAGCTCAAATTCGGGCTGTTCTTCCTGCTCTGTCTCATCATCTCCGAAATCAGGAATCGTGAATGGGTCATTCTCGGCTTCATTATCCTCAACTTGAGGCAAGGCTTCAGTCTCTGTCTCAGGTTCAGGCTGCTTTTCATGCTCGTCATCATCACCGAAATCA
>JAFRSL010000263.1 GCA_017427625.1 Synergistaceae bacterium
GTCGCGCTGATAATATTCTTCTCGTACTTCTACACGGCTGTCGTCTTCAACCCGAACGACATCGCCAACAACATGAAGAAATACGGCGGCTTCATTCTCGGAATAAGGCCGGGTCAGCCCACAGCGGACTACATTACGCGCGTCATGGAGAGAATCACGCTGGGCGGTGCGGTTGCGCTTGCGGTGGTTGCGCTTATACCTAATTTGATGTCATCGGTGCTGAACATTCGTAGCTTCTACTTCGGCGGAACTGCGGTTCTTATCGTGGTAGGTGTTGCGATGGACACGGTGAACCAGATTGAGGCACAGTTGCTTATGCGGCACTATGACGGAATACTCAAGAAGTCCGGCGGCCGCAAGGGATTGTTGAGGGGTTAGCATGAGGCTGGTATTATTGGGTGCGCCGGGTGCCGGAAAAGGTACTCAGGCCGTTTTCCTCAAAGAACGCCACAATCTCGCTCACATCTCAACGGGTGACATATTCCGTCAGAACTTGAAGGACGCAACACCTCTCGGACTTGAGGCGAAGAAGTACATGGACGCGGGTCAGCTCGTTCCTGACGAGGTCGTAATGAAGATGGTCGGTGAAACGCTGTCGAAGTTCAAACCTGACGAGGGCTTCATGCTTGACGGTTTTCCGAGAACGGTAAAGCAGGCTGAATTTCTCGAAGGCCTCACGAAGATTGACGGTGTGATAATGTTCAAAGTCCCCGACGAAGCAATCGTTAAACGCCTCACCAGCCGTGCAACCTGCAAGTCCTGCGGGAACGTTACGAACATCAACGAGCACAGCGTTTGCCCGTCATGTGGCGGAGAGCTTTACCGCCGTGATGACGACAACGAGGCCACGATACGAAGCAGGCTGAAAGTCTTTCACGAACAGACGGAGGCACTTGTTGAGTTCTATCGTTCGAGGGGCTTGCTGATTGAGATTGATGCTACTGGAATGCCTGAGGAAGTATTTTCGCGGGTTGTCGAGACGCTGGAACATGATTAAGCTGAAGACACCCGAAGAATTAAAGCTCATGAGGATTGCCGGACGAGTTACGGCTGAGGTCTTGGACATAATGCGCGACGCTGTGAGGCCGGGAATTTCGACAGGAGAGTTAGATCGTCTCGCTGAGGAGCATATCCGCAGGAATAACGGTATCCCAGCATTCAAGAACTATCGGCCAATGTCGAGCATGACTCCATTTCCCGGCACAATCTGCGCGTCGGTGAATGAGGAGGTCGTACACGGTATTCCGAGCTTCGGGAGAATTTTAGAGGAGGGCGACATCATAAGCGTTGACGTTGGCGCATACGTGAACGGATACTGCGGTGATGCCGCCTGCACCTACCCAGTCGGCGAAATCAGTCCTGAACGCCGAAAGCTCCTCGAAGTTACGGAAGAATCACTGAACCGAGCAATCAAAGCGGCATTAGCCGGCAACACTCTCGGCGACATCGGGAACGCGGTAGAAAGTTACGTCAAACCTCTCGGCTTCGGAATAGTCAGGGATTACACGGGACACGGCATCGGCAGGAAAATGCACGAGGCTCCCCAAATTCCCAACTATGGCAAGGCGGGTCAGGGAATGACGTTGAAAGCTGGCATGACTATAGCGATTGAGCCTATGATTATGTCCGGGCGCGAGAAAGTGAAAACTGGGTCGAATGGCTGGACTGTCTCAACTTTGGACGGTTCTGACGCGGCACACTTTGAACGCTCGATAGCAGTACTTGACGACGGGCCGGAGATTTTGACGAGATGGACGAGTTTTCTTTAGGCCAGATCGTAATCTCACGAAAGGGCAAGGACACAGGAGACGAATACGTAGTTTCAGGTGTTGACGGAGGGCGTATACTGTTGATTCGGCCTGAACGTTTCAACGTAAGCAGACCGAAACGTAAAAACCCAAAGCACTTGCAGGCAACGTCAAGATACGCAGAAGGATTAACAGAAAGAATAAAGGCAGGTACAAACATTGACGCGGGATATTTTCACAGGAGCGTAACGGAATATGGCAAATAATTCCGGCAAAGAGGACGTAATCGAGGTCAAGGGCGTAATCACAGAGCCTTTGCCCAACGCAATGTTCAGGGTTGAGCTTGAGAACGGGCATAAGGTTCTTGCTCATGTCAGCGGAAAGATGAGAATGCACTTCATCAGGATATTACCGGGAGATAAAGTGCTTGTAGAAGTAACCCCTTATGATTTGACGAGGGGACGAATAATTTACAGATATAAATAGGTGATAGAGAAATGAAAGTAGGGCCTTCAGTGAAGCCTATTTGCGAATTTTGCAGGGTAATCCGACGTCATGGGGTCGTCCGCGTAATCTGCTCGCGTAACCCCAGACACAAGCAGCGTCAGGGCGTAAGGAGGTAATCTCATGGCAAGAATAGCAGGAGTTGACCTTCCGAGAGACAAGAGGGTAGAAATCGGGCTGACGTACATTTACGGCATCGGTCTCAAGACATCGCAGAACATTCTTGCGGCAACGGGCGTTAATCCCGACATCAGGGTGAAAGATCTCAGCGAGGAAGACACCCAGAAGCTCCGCCGCGAGATTGAGGACAATTACCGTGTCGAAGGCGATTTGAGGCGCGAAGTCTCGATGAACATCAAGAGGCTCATCGACATTGGTTGCTACAGGGGACAGAGGCACAGGCTTGGGCTTCCTGTCAGGGGTCAGCGCACTAAGACCAACGCGAGAACCCGCAAAGGACCGCGCAGGACAGTCGCTAACAAGAAGCAGGCCACGAAGTAAGGGGGTATAAAAGTGGCAAAGAGAACAGCTCAGGCCAGAAAAGGCAAGAGGCGCGAGAAGAAGAACATAGCTTACGGCGTAGCGCATATTTACTCGACGTTCAACAACACGATAATATGTGCAAGCGACAAGGCAGGAAACGTAATCTCCTGGGCAAGCGGCGGTAACGTAGGCTTCAAAGGCGCAAGGAAGTCAACACCGTTTGCGGCACAGATGGCAGCAGGCCAGGTTGCAAAGGGCGCACAGGATCAGGGAGTTACGCAGATTGACGTTGTAGTAAAAGGGCCGGGACCGGGACGTGAAAGCGCAATCAGGGCGTTGCAGGCAGCGGGGCTTCAGGTCAATGTCATAAAGGACGAGACCCCGATTCCTCACAACGGTTGCCGACCCCCAAAGAGGAGACGTGTCTAAAGGAGCGTTAAATTTGGAGAACACCAGATTCAAAGTTTATATTGATGAGAAAAAAGAGGATTACGGAAGGATTTTCATTGAGCCTCTCGAACGCGGATACGGTGATACTCTCGGAAATGCTTTGAGGAGGCTTCTCCTTTCGTCAATAAGGGGAGCGGCTGTAACTGCCGTTAGGATTGACGGGATACTCCACGAGTTCAGCACGATAAAGGGAGTTCGTGAGGACGTTCTCGAAATTCTCCTTAACCTCAAGCACATTCCCGTGAAGTCTAAGACCGAGAATGCTGACGTGAACTTGGAGGGCTTCAAGATCATCACGCTGGATTCAGATGATCTTCCTGAAGATTTCTTCACGCGCGAGGAAAACCCTGGAGTAATCACGGCGAAGGACATGCCATGGGATGCAGATTTCGAGTTCTTTGGTGACGGAAAACTCTGCACTCTTGAGCCTAAGTCGCACATTCTCATGGAGATATATGTCTCGCAGGGAGTTGGGTATCTTTCAGCGGAACGTGAGAGGCCGGCAGCTCCCGCGCTTCCAGTTGACGCTATGCTGACTGACGCAATATTCTCGCCGGTCAAGCGCGTTAATTACACGATTAAGCCCGCAAGAGTCGGACAGAGCATCGACTATGAGCGTCTTGTCTTGGAAGTTTGGACGAACGGAGCGTTA
The DNA here is from genome assembly GCA_017427625.1 of Synergistaceae bacterium. Taxonomy (GTDB): domain Bacteria; phylum Synergistota; class Synergistia; order Synergistales; family Aminobacteriaceae; genus JAFUXM01. Next base: position 3,838 of record JAFRSL010000263.1, read on the forward strand.
TCGCCTGAGGATGCAGTGAGTGAGGCCGCTAGGATAGCTGAGGATTACTTCGGGATCATCGCAAATACAGTCCCAACAGCCCCGCCCGTTGAAGTCCCGCCAGAACCAATAGAGACGATACAGCCTGAACTTGAAGAGGAAGAGAGCGAGGAAGCCCCCAGACTTGTGGAGCATTTCTCACACCCAATCCATGAGCTTGAACTCTCAATAAGGAGCGAGAACTGCCTTTTACGCGGAGGGATTAAGACGATCGGCGACCTTCTCAACAGTTCGCGTGATGACCTTCTCAAAATCCGGAACTTGGGTAAAATATCTCTCAAGGAAATTGAGGACAGGCTTGATATGTTGGGCTACGAGCTGAAACTTCACTCCGATAAGCCAGAAAGTCAGCCCGAAACATCAGAGGATGATGACGAAATCGTCGAAGAACCAGCAGTAGAAGCAGAATCAGAAACAGAAGAACCAGAAACGGAGGTGCAGGAATAAGTTGAGACATCATGTTGATCACAGGACACTCGGACGCTACGGAAGCCACAGGGGATTGATGCTTGGGAACATGGCCGCGAGCCTTTTCCTTAACGGCAGCATAACGACGACAGTAACCCGCGCAAAGGAACTCCGCCGTGTTGCCGAAAAGCTCATCACCCGCGCAAGAGGCGGCTCAGTCCACGACATTCGCGTAGTGTTTTCGAAGATGCCCCACAAAGCAGCGGCGACAAAGTTATTTCAGGAGATAGCCCCCAAGTTCAAGGATTTCGACAAGGGCGGCTACACGAGGATTGTGAAGCTAGGCTCAAGGAAGGGCGACGGCTCACCGATGGCAGTGATAGAGCTTGTTGAACGACAGAAATAATCCCCCGATAATCGAGGTAAGCTCTGTATCGTTCGCATACGACACGCAGAACACGGGACGTGCATTAAACCGCGTCTCGTTTTTTATAAACACTGGCGAACGTGTAGCGATACTGGGCCACAACGGAAGCGGAAAGTCCACCCTCTCGAAAATCATGGGCGGAATAATTGACCCCACCGAAGGCAGCGTAATCATCAACGGAACGGACATCAAGGAGATTGAGTTTCGTGAACTTCGCAAGACAATCGGGCTGGTGTTCCAAGACCCAGAGAACCAGATAGTCGCTGCTATGGTTGAGGACGATGTTGCATTTGCGCCGGAAAATCAGGGGCTTCCCTCCGATGAGATACAGTTACGTGTTGAGATGGCACTCTCTGCGTCTGACATGATGCACAAGAAGGACGCGGCTGTTGA
>JAFRSL010000264.1 GCA_017427625.1 Synergistaceae bacterium
AGAGATCAGCCCAGCTCTTCGGCATTTCGAGACCAAGCTCCTTTGCGCGCTCGGTGTTCATGCAGAACGCGATCGGCCCAACATAGAGTCCCGTCCAGTAATTCTCAGGGTCTCTGTACTTTGCCGGAATGCTTCCTGCCGCGCGTGAACGGTAAGGAGTTGAAAGCCCGCGAAGTTTTGCCTCGATGTGCTGAGTGCCGACGCCGCCGACCCAGATTGATGCCTGCGGGTTAGCGCGTTCAGCCTCGAGACGTGCGATTGCCTCACCGCCTGAGAGCCTTACCCATTCGACTTTGATCCCCGTGTCTGCCTCGAATGCGTCGAACAACGCTTTGGCCAACGGTTCCTCCATCGTGGTGTAAGCCTTGACTGACTCGGCTGCGGATGCCATGACTGAGAACATCATGACGACTACGAACGCTAACATAAATTTCTTCATGCTGCAAATCCTCCTGAGCATATGAATTTTTGGAACATGTGAAACTTGAAAGATATATATATTTTACACTTTTTACGTGAAAATTGCAGTCTCTTGAATGCCATCTACAATAAAAACCACTATAATATACTAGCGTAATTTATCTAACACTAGCTGAAGTGAAAGTTTTCTTGTGCATAATGTTAAAGCAAAAATTTTTTGGAGGAGTAACATATTTTGGATTTCAATTCTTACGGTCTCAGAAAGGAATTATTATCCGCCCTCAATGAGCATGGCTTCGACACACCGATGGAAGTTCAGGACAGGGTACTCTCTGAAGACTGGAACAGCGATTTAATCGTCCGAGCAAAAACAGGTTCAGGAAAAACTTTAGCATTCCTCCTCCCGTTAATGCAGGAAATGAAGATAGGCGAGCGAACCCCTCAAATCCTAATCCTCGCACCAACCCGAGAACTTGCCCAGCAGACCGCAGATGAGGCAGAATTTCTCGGAAAGTTCCTCAGGATTTCATGTGCCTCTCTCGTCGGCGGAATGGACATCGTACCCCAGCTCAAAACCCTGAAGCACGGCGCGGCTGTAATCGCAGGAACACCCGGAAGAGTCCGCGACCACATTCAGAGGGGGACACTGAAGACCGACGACATTCACAGCGTTGTACTCGATGAGGGCGACTTGATGCTCGATATGGGATTCCGCGAGGAGCTTGAAGCTATCCTTGACGCGATCCCGAAAGGAAGGCGATGGCTTTTCTCGGCGACAATGCCCCCGGAAGTACGCGAGCTTGCAGAGAAATATCTTGATGACCCGATTATGCTTGCGGTTGACGACGAGGGTGAACAGCACGGCGATATTACTCACAGGGTCTACAGGATTCCTTCGCAAAAAAGATTCGAGGGGCTCGTTGACATTTTGCTTTGGGAACACCCGTCAAGGTCTCTCGTATTCTGCCACACGAAAATGGAATCAATCGAGATTGCCCAGAGGCTTCAGGATCATTCATTCAGTGCGGCGGCATTGCAGGGTGATATGACTCAGGGCGAACGTAACGCGGTTCTTGCGTCGTTCAAATCGGGGTCAGTGCCTTGCCTCGTCGCAACAAACGTAGCGGCAAGGGGTCTCGACATTGAGGGAGTGAGCCACGTCATACAGCTCGGACTTCCAGATGACCGCGAGACTTTCATTCACCGCAGCGGCAGGACAGGACGTGCCGGCCATGAGGGAGTGAACATCGTACTTCTTGCACCGCCTGAAATCGGAAGATTCCGCGAGATGCTGAGGGGTACGAACATCAAGACGGAGTGGCTTGACATACCGGGCATCGACAAGATTCGGAGCGCATGGAGGGATTCGGCGGAACAGGATATTTTCGCCGCGCCTGTTGATGCTGATTACGGGGAGTGCGTTGAATGGGCAGATGACCTTATGACGCGCGCAGAGCCGAGAGTGATTATCGCGAAGCTTCTGGCTGTCCTCAGCACACGCAACAAGGGCTACGCATTGGACAGGGAATTACAGCGTGAACAGGAACGTCGCAACAAAAAGCCATCGAAGCGTCCGAAGTCTCAAGCAAAGCCTGGAACCTCGAAGCCTAAGGGATCGTTCAAGCGTTTCAGGAGCAATCAGGCTCAAGATGTCGGCCATGTTCTGAACGCAATGTGCAGGGCACTGAAGGTTGAGCGTTCGGAGGTTGGGGCGATAAGGCTGAAAGATAATCATGTCATCGTTGAGCTGATGCCGCTTGCTGTGTCGAGGCTCGAACAGGGGATTGCTGGGCTGTCGAAGTTTGGGCTTTTCCCTGACGAGGAGAGAGGACGCAGGAGGGGGTAAAAAATTGCGGGCCGTGAAGAGCGGTCTGTTTTTTTGCCTTACAAAAACTTAACTGGAGTGATTTAAATGTACGCAGAAAAATTTTTGCCGCAGGTAATTTCATGGAGGAGGGATATTCACACTCACCCAGAGTTATCACAGCATGAGGAACGTACTGCCGGTCTTGTTGCAAATGTACTTGAGAGGCTCGGCCTTGAGGTAACACGGAACGTCGGAGGCTTCGGAGTTGTCGGACTATTGCGCGGAAATAGTGCGGGAAAGACAGTCGGGCTTCGGGCAGACATGGACGCTCTTCCGCTGAACGAGGAGACGGGGCTTCCTTATGCCTCAGAGAACGCGGGGGTAATGCACGCCTGCGGACACGACACTCACACGGCCATGCTTCTTGGAACTGCGTGTGCATTGAGTGAGATGCGCGACAAGATTCGGGGCAACGTGAAATTCATCTTCCAGCCCGCCGAAGAACTCAATCCCACAGGAGGCGCACCCGGAATGATTCGTGACGGCGTTCTTGAGAATCCTAATGTTGACGGACTATTTGCGCTTCACGTCTGGCCAGTCTACGAGACCGGGAAGATTGCACTTCGTTCAGGCTCATGTATGGCAGCGTCCGACAGGGTATTCCTGACAGTTCATGGGAGGACGGCGCACGGTTCGAGGCCGGATCAGGGCAACGATGCGATTGTTACGTCAGCACACATAATCACGGGATTGCAGGCCATAATCTCACGCTCAGTCTCACCGCTTGACTCTGCAGTGTTGACGATTGGGACGATACACGGCGGCTACAGGTACAACGTCATACCTGACACCGTGAAACTTGAAGGCACAGTACGAACGCTCAACCCTGAAACCCAGTCTCAAATGCCGGAACTAATCTCAAGAACCGCAAAGGGAATCGCTGAAGCATTGGGAGGAACATGCGATGTCGAGTACGTGAAGGGCTATCCTCCATTGGTGAATGATGCGGGATTAGCGGAAGTTGCTGGGAGAGCCGTGAGGAAGATTCACGGTGATGACGCTGTTATTATTGCCGACCAGCCGGAACTTGGCGCGGAAGATTTCGCGTTCTTTGCTAGGGAAAGACCTGCTATGATGGCGTGGCTTGGTTGCCGTCCTTCGAGCGTTGATGTCAGGGACGCGGCCATGCTGCATAACACGAAGTTCTGCCCTGATGAGGAGTGCTTCAAGTATGGGATTGATTACTTTGTTCAGAGCGCGCTGGATTTCCTGAGTTTTTGAGCTATGATAACACAAAATATATCAGCAGACAGGTGATGACATTATGCAGAATTTCATGTGGCACAACCCCACAGCGGTAATATTCGGAAAAGACACGGTGAAGGAGCTTGCACCCAGACTGAAATCTGACGGCATTAAGGGAGTTTTGCTCGTCTTCGGTGGAAAAGGAACGTTCAAGAGCGGAGCATATGCCCAAGCTACGGAGATGCTAAACAGTGCAGGGATCACATTCTCCGAAGTCAACGACGTTAAAGCCAATCCCCTGATCGACAAGGTTAGGGACGGAATCGCAAGAGTGAAGGCCGGCGGGATTGACGCTATTATGCCCGTTGGAGGCGGAAGCGTCTTCGATACGGCAAAGGCAATCGCTGCGGGAGCGTGTTATTCCGACGACGTTTGGGACTTCTTCACAGGGAAGGCAAAGATCACGAAGGCTCTCCCGATTTACGGGATACTCACAGCGTCAGCAAGCTCAAGCGAGGTCAACAACATTGCGGTCGTAAGCAACCCAGACTCCGAACTCAAGACTTCAATCACGAGTCCCGCGCTTTATCCGAGAGTTTCGGTGATTGATCCGTCGTTCCAGTTCACATTGCCGACAAAGCAGACCGTATACGGCGGTGTTGACATTATCGCACACATTCTTGAGAGGGTTCTTGACGGCGACGAGGGAAGCGAACTCATTGACGAGCAGGGTTACGCGCTAATCCGAACGATGATGAGGGTTATTCCTGAACTTATCGACAACCCTAAGGATTATGACCTCCGCGCCGAGTATGCTATGGCGGGAATGATGGCTCACTGCGGTTTCTTGTCAATGGGAAGAGCTGCAAGGGGAGATTTCTCGTCTCACAGAATGGGGCACTCGCTGAGCATGCTCTATGGTGCTGCACACGGCGCGACACTCGCGGTTGTAATGCCTGCATGGGCAAGGTATCTCTACGAGGAGAACCCTGTACCTTTCGCGCGAATGGGCGAGGGAGTTTTCGACATCTTTGACGGCTCGGACGAGGAGAAAGCTCTTGAGGCTATAGAGGCACTTGAAGATTTCTTCAGGGACATCAACGCTCCGACAACGCTCCGTGAACTCGGCATCAAAGAGGAAGACATCGAGAAGATTGCGGAGAACGCTTCACGAGGAGAGTCATTCGGCGTACTTTCAACGCTTGAGCCGGAAGACGTGTTAGAGATATACAAGCTGGCATACTAGTGAAGAAACGAAATCCCCCAATGCTCACGAAAGGGCTGGGGGATTTTTTGTGAGGTTAACGTTTCCTGAAAATCTTTCTCAGGAGAACGAATGCTCCTACAGAGAGAACACCTGTAGCACCAATCCCTGCGATAGCCGCTGAATTACAGCCAGCAGCAAAGAGCAGAATCTTCAGCAGCCACATGCTCAAGCTCTTTCCGGCACTGGCGAACACAAGCACGAGGACTTTCTTAGCGAGAGTATTTGCTTCGTAGCCCAATAAGTCCGTGATCTCGAAGTACGTGAACGGATCGAAGACTGACGGCCTGAAAACGTATTCAGAGCTTGCACTCGTGAACTCATCGGGAGTTGCGTACCATAGCCTGAGATCGTTCGGGTTCAAATCCATCGAGAGAACTTCATCAGGAATTTCGAGCTGGAAGAGGAAGTATCCTTCTTCGCCATCTGGGATGGAATCGAAGCTGAGTACCAGTGTGTCCAGTTTGGCGATGAACTCACCGTTAGCTTTCTGCCTCATTGCCTCAGTTGGTTCGTGAGGAAGGCGAAGGTCAAGGCTCTGTTCCGTGATGACGTTGATTTGATCCACGCTGATGTTCGCGAGCTTGGCTATGCGCTGAAGCACTGTCTCTCCGTCCTCGCCGACGTAGTTGAGGATTTCATCTGGGACTCCCTGAATTAAGGCGTGAGGCAGAGGATTTTCTGTGCTGACTTCCTCGCTTATCCACTGCGCCATGTCGAGCATTGACCTGTAGTAGTCGCTTGTGGTGATGTCAATGAAGACACCGCCGGTCTGCGAGTAGAGGCTCTGGTACGGGCTTCTGAGTCCGGGTGTGGAGACTACCGACATGTTCATGCCCATACTGTTCAGCTGCTGCACTGTGCTTTCCATCAGCGTGCTGATTGTGGATATATCCTCACTCGCAGCGTCAGTATCATCGATCCAAACATCGTCTCCATAGTCGTTGTTCAGCCTCATGACATCTGTGAGCATGAACCCGAAACGTGAGGCATCGCTACGAAAATCTCCCCAGCTGAAAACCTCGTTGATTGCATTCATGGTATATCCATCTCCATCATCAGCTGTTATTGATGCAAGCACGGTTTCAACCTGAGATGTATCCGAAGTCCACGTATCAGTACCGTTAGGCTTGTGAACTACTATGCCTCTTCTGGTTTGATACTCCACGATTGCGAAACGCGCATCAACATCACTTGATGCCATTGAACGTGAGAAGGCCGCAAGATTTGTCCTAACTCCGTCAATGTCATTCTGCATTGAACCGCTCGAATCGATGAAGAACACAATATCCGCATTCTTCGCCGCGCTGGCTTGTCCGCAAAACACGATGGACAGAACCAGCATTGCCATTACCGCGCAAAACTTCCTTGTCATAGTATTTTCTCCCTTCATGAGACTATATTGCTTCCGAATGACTGAGAACGCACGCCAAAAACTCCTCCACAAAAATCTTCATGGAGGTTTCTCGTTTTTCGTGCTGAATTTTGCTGCTAGATGATTGTGATTATTCGGGCGTAAAAGCAGACAATAGGAGTGCTGTGCTGTG
>JAFRSL010000265.1 GCA_017427625.1 Synergistaceae bacterium
CATATCTCCATGTACCTGTCGCAGTCGCAGCCTACCCCGCACGTCGGCTTGCCGCAGGAATACTTTTCGCCCCTGTCGTAGTAAATCTCGCTGCATGGCCCGCAAGGCCCAGTGTCGCCCATGAACCAGTAATTGTCGTCCTGCCCGAAGCGGTAAATCTTGTTCTCAGGGAGGAATTTCCGCCAAGCGTTGAAGGCTTCTTCGTCGTCGAGGTAGATTGTTGCGTAGAGCCTCTCGGGGTCAAGGCCGACTCTCTCAGTGAGGAATTCCCATGCCCAAGAGATTGCCTCGTTCTTGAAGTAACTTCCCCACGTGAAATTCCCCAACATCTCGAAGAACGTGTGATGTCTCGCGGTTCGTCCGACGTTCTCGATGTCGTTGGTGCGGACACACTTTTGGCACGTTACGACGCGGGGATATTCAGGCTCCTTGATGCCGAGATAGTAGGGCTTCAACGGAACCATTCCGGCAATCGTGAAGAGCAATGACGGGTCTTCAGGGACAAGGGAGAAACTTTCGAGATGCTTCGAGCCTTTTTCCTCCCAGAATTTTATGAACATTTCGCGGAGTTCAGCGGCTTTTCTGTACTGCATGTTAAGCCTCCTTGCGTGTCAGCTTGTCGATGAACGGCTGAATGAGGTCAACAGGAATCGGGAAGAACGTCGTCGTGTTCCTCTCGCCTGAGATTTCCCGAATCGTCTGCAAGTACCTCAATTGCAACGTTACGGGTGAGGTCTCCATCTTTCGCGCAGCCTCTGAGAGTTTTTCCGCCGCCTGCAACTCGCCCTCAGCCGCGATAATCTTCGCCCTGCGTTCACGTTCTGCCTCCGCTTGACGTGCCATTGCCCGCTTCATTCCTTCGGGAAGTTCAAGCTCCTTAACTTCGACCGCGCTGACCTTGATTCCCCACGGGTCTGTACGTTCGTCGATAATCTTCTGCAACTCCTGATTGATTTTCTCGCGTGATGAGAGAACCTCGTCAAGTTCAACAGAGCCTACGACAGAGCGCAAAGTTGTCTGTGCGAGCTGGCTTGTTGCGACAATGTAATTCTCAACCTCAACGACCGATTTCGCGGGGTCAAGAACTCGGAAATAGACGACCGCGTTGACCTTTATTGCGACGTTGTCCTTCGTGATTACCTCCTGAACTGGGACATCGAGCGTGAGAATCCTCAAGTCAACCGTAACTGACCTGTCGATGAACGGGACGATGAAGACGATTCCCGGCCCTCTGCTTCCAACGAGACGACCAAGCCTGAACAGAACTATGCGCCTGTATTCGGGGATTATTTTTATCGCTGACGAAAGAACGAGCAACAGGATAAACCCTGCTACAACGATGCTTCCCAAGCTGGAAAATACTGTGCCTATGTCGCTTATGTCGATTATCATGCTATATATCTCCTTCCATTTTTTCGATTACAACCATTGCGAGGGCGTAATCCTTCTCATGAGTTATTGAGACGAAAATTTTTGCTGACGGAATGATGATCTTGCCTTTGAGCTGTATGCTTGGAAATCCGTCTGTCCGTATGAGCGCGAAGTTACCGCCGAACATCACATCACTGAGCGTTTTCCCTGAAGCCTTGCAGAAAGCCTCCCTTGCCGCAAAACCAGCAGCGTAACTCTCGTAACGCCTATCACCTTTTCCCTCGCAGTATGAGATTTCCTCCTCGCTGAATATCCTGTCCCTGAAGTGCTGAGACTTTAGAGCCTTCTTCATTCTCTCAACGCTGCAAAGGTCAGCCCCTATTCCTGCAATCACTTGAACAGTCCCTTGAACCATCCGCCAATCCCGGAGTCACCATCGCTGATTGGAGCTTTCATCTCGTCAGCAAGAGATTTTATCAGTTCGCGCTGCTTGTCGGTCAGCTTCTTGGGAATCTCTATGTAGACGTGAACATAGAGGTCGCCCGTAACTTTCAGCGGTGAATTTACTCTCGGCATTCCCTTACCCTTGAGCTTGAGGGTTTGGCCGTGCTGAGTTCCCGCCGGGACAGTGAGAGCTTCTTCAGTTCCGTCAAGGGTCTTGATTTTCGCCTCAGTGCCTAAGACAGCCTGCGGGTAAGTGAGGATGAGCGTTGTGTGCAAGTCCGCGCCGTCCCTCTCGAAATCCGGGTGAACCTCAACGTCGATAATCAGGTACAAATCACCGGGTGGGCCTCCGTTCACGCCAGCCTCGCCAGCTTCCGGAACCCGCATCCTCATGTTGCTTGCGACTCCAGCCGGGATTTTGACCTCGATTGTGTGCTTCCTGCGGATGCGGCCTGTACCCTTGCACTCACTGCACTTCTCGCGGATGATTTTCCCCGTTCCATGACAATCAGGGCATGTGCTGACGCTCTCGAATATCCCGAACATTGTCTGCTGTCTCTGTCTCACGCTGCCCTGGCCGTTGCAGTGCGGGCATGTCTCAGGCTTAGTCCCCGGTTTTGCTCCTGTCCCGTTGCAGTCCTGGCATGTCTCGTACTTCATCACGTCAATATCACGCATAACTCCCTTCATGGCCTCAAGGAGCGTAACGTGAACAACCTGCTCGATGTCGTCGCCCTGTCTCGGTGAGCTTGCTGACTGCCTGCGTGATGAGCCGAATCCCCCGAAGCCTCCGCCGAATGCCTGCGCGAAAATGTCCCCGAACAAGTCCCCCAAGTCCTGCCCGCCCATTCCCCCGAAAGGATTTCCTGTGTTTGCGTCGGCCGTGCCGAACTGGTCATATCTTGCGCGTTTCTCCGGGTCATTGAGGACGGAATAAGCCGCGTTGATTTTCTTGAACTTCTCTTCCGCTTCCTTGTCGCCGGGATGGGAGTCCGGGTGATACTGATGTACTAGCTTCCTGTAAGCCTTCTTGATATCCGCCTGTGAAGCGTCTCTTGGGACTTCAAGAATCGCGTA
>JAFRSL010000266.1 GCA_017427625.1 Synergistaceae bacterium
ACCGAGAGCATGGCCGTACTTTTCCCGCTTCCAGACTCGCCGGCAATCCCTAAGACTTCACCGCGATTAACGCTGAATGATACCCCGTCAACAGCTTTCACTTCTCCTGCTGACGTTTTGAATGTCGTGTGAAGGTTCTCGACCCTCAGAATTTCATCGCTCATTATTCATCACTTCCTTAATTTAGGGTCAAGGGCATCACGAAGACCGTCGCCCAAGAAGTTGAAGGCAAGTATCGTGATTGAGATTGCCCCGGCCGGAAAGAAAAGCTGCCACGGATATATAGCCATTGCCGGGACTGCATCGCTGCTCAAAACTCCCCAGCTTGCCATAGGTGCGCTCACTCCAAGTCCGACGAATGACAAAAACGCCTCCGTGAATATTGCTCCCGGCACTGAGAATGTCAGCGTTACGATTACTGCTCCCATTGCGTTCGGGATAATGTGGCGGAATAATATTCTTGCTGACGAAGCTCCTGCAACTCTCGCGGCGGTAACAAACTCCTCATTTTTGAGCCTCATGACTTCAGCGCGTACCATTCGTGCCATCGGTGCCCAGTAAGAAATCCCAAGCGTTATGAATATGCTCTTGAGCCCTGCGCCGACTACGACCATCAGCAATATAACGTAAATCATGGCTGGAACTGAGTAAATTACGTCGACAATCCTCATCATGACATCGTCCAATCTTCCGCCAATGTAGCCGGAAATTCCGCCGTACACTACGCCGATTGCCAAACTGATGAAGCTCGCAATGAATCCCACAGAAAGCGAAATCCTTGCGCCGTACATTACTCTCACGAACAGATCCCGCCCGAACATATCACAGCCGAACCAGTGCGTGAGACTTGGAGGGTCATTGCTTACGTTGAAGTCCATACCGTCATATTCGTAGCGCGATAACATTGGCCCGAAAACAGCAAGCACTATGACCGCGAGAATCACATACAAGCCAATCATTGCGGCTCTGTCATTTTTGAGACGAGACCAAGCGTCAGCCCAATACGTTCTCGACGGCCTGAGGATTTCAGAACCTTCTCTTTCTTCGAGAGTTAGAGGCAAAAATTCATCAGGGTTATACATTTTAATCACCTCAGCTTTATTCGTGGGTCAACGAACGAAAGGCATATATCCGCAACAATGTTGAATGCCACGAGGATTGCGCTGTAGAAAATTGTTACGCCCATTATCGTTGTGTAGTCCCTGTTGGAAATGCTGGTTACGAAGAACGTCCCAAGTCCCGGAACTCCGTAGACCTGCTCGATGACGAAGCTCCCTGTGAGTATCCCTGCTGTGAGAGGCCCTAAGTACGTTATTACGGGGATAACGGCATTCTTTAGGGCGTGAATGTATATTACGGAGCGTTCACTGAGACCCTTCGCGTAAGCTGTGCGAATGTAATCCTGCCCCAGAACCTCAAGCATTCCCGAACGCACGAGGCGCGATATGAAAGCCGCCGGGTAAAGCGCGAGTGTCAATGCCGGAAGAAACGCGGTCGATATTCCGTCCCAGAAACCAACGCTTGCCCAGCCCAACTGCATTGCGAAAACGTAGACCAGAAGCGACGCAATCACGAATGACGGGACAGTTACGCCGACGGTTGCGAGAATCATTGCGAGCCTGTCCTGCCATTTCCCGCGATTCAATGCTGAGATTACGCCCGCAGGGATCCCGGCCATGAGCGAGAATATCAATGCCATTCCGCCGACTATACATGAGACTGGAAAGCCGCCTGCTATAAGCTCGTTGACTGTCATTCCCTCGTAACGGTACGAAGGGCCTAAGTCGAGTTTTAGAATGTTGAGGAGATAGCGGCCATACTGAATATAGAGAGGATCATTGAGGCCGTAACGCTCGCTCATTTTCTGGGCGACAAATTCGGGGATTGCCTTTTCGTCCGTGAAAGGCCCGCCGGGAATTGCGCGCATCATGAAGAATGTTATCGTGATGACTATGAAAAGGGTAATGAGGCCTGAGAGTATCCGCCTAAGAATGTACCTGCTAATTTTGAATCACCTCTTGAAATTTAGAGATGACAGAATTTTAACATTTTTGCAAGAAGTTTTCTGCTTCTATGAGTGAAGATAGTTCATTGTGTATTCTGATGATATGTGTTAAGATAAAAACATCGAAAATATTTTAACTTTTCACGAAAGGCAAACGTAAACTTGATGAAAACTATTGCAAGATGGTCATTGATATTCGTAATCTTGATAGCGCGTATGGAAACATTATACGCTATGCCAAGAGTTGCGGTCAGACAGTTTGAGGACAGAACTCAGGAAAAGGATGCCCCCGCTTCGGCTGTAATGGACATGATGGTTACGGAGCTTGACAAGGCGGGAGTGTTCGAGCTGGTGGAACGTGAGAGGCTCGACCACATTGCGGAGGAACTCAAGCTCAGTCAGCAGGGCTTAGTCGATCCGTCGATGGTCTTGGAGGTAGGGAGGCTTCACAGCGCGCAATACAGCATGGAAGGCGCAATCACTCTCTACTACTACCACGAGAAAGGCTCAGGCTTCGTTCTTCCGATAATAGGGAGTGCGACGGTGGCGAAGACAGCTTACGTTCAACTCGAGATCCACATTGTCGACAACACGACCGGAAGGATCGTTTACTCGTCGGAACAGCTTGGGAGTTCAAGGCAGGACGCGAAGGGAAGTCTCGGAGGCTACAAGGGGTTCTTCATCGGCGGGTATAAGCGGACATATGGCGGGATACTTGCTTCGGCGACACGTGATGCTGTCATGAAGCACGTTGCTGCGATAAAGGCGCGGAACTGGGAATAATTTTTCATGAAGGAGAGGGTACAATGAATAGAGTATTTGCGGCGATAGCTTTCGTTGCTTTGATGTGCAGCGGGGCTTGGGCGGACGTGGAAATCAACGCTACGAACTTCCCTGATGACACGTTTAGGAGCTACGTCAGCAGTAATTTCGATACGGACGAAAATGGGGTACTGAGTGACTCGGAGATTGAAGGTGTAACCACGATCGACGTAAACTATAGTGGCGTATCCTCGCTTCAGGGAGTGGAATATTTCACGGCTTTAACTAGGCTGGACTGCCAAAACAATTCGCTGACAACCCTCGACATCAGCAACAACACAGCTTTAACTTGGCTGGAATGTCCCGACAACCAATTGACAAACATCAACCTCAGCAACAATACTGCTTTGGTAGTGCTGCACGGTCGAAACAACCAACTTACAACCCTCGACCTCAACAACAACACAGCCTTGCAAGTGCTGGATTGCGAAGAAAACATTTTGACGGCACTAGATGTGAGTAATAACACGGCTTTGACAATGCTGTTCTGCAGTAGCAACCAACTGACGGCCCTCGATGTGAGCAACAATACCGCTTTGCAAACTCTGGTCTGCTACGACAACCAACTGACAGCCCTTGACGTCAGCAACAATACCGCTTTAACAGAGTTGCTCTGCCAAGGCAACCAACTGATAGCACTCGATGTGAGCAACAACACTGCTTTGACAGAGCTGGACTGCCACTCCAACCAACTGACAGC
>JAFRSL010000029.1 GCA_017427625.1 Synergistaceae bacterium
CTCGTGTTCTTCCTCGCGGTAGATGAGGTTGTACTGGTTCTGCATTGTGATGAATTTCGTCCAGCCATTGCGCTCTGCGATATTCTGAAGCCTCTCGAACTGCCATGCGTCCATTGTGCAAGCTCCAATGTAGCGAGCTTTCCCAGACTTCACAACGTCATGAAGAGCCTCCATGATTTCCTCCATAGGCGTGAAAGCGTCGAGCCTGTGAATCTGGTAGAGGTCAACGTAATCGAGGCCAAGACGTTTGAGGCTGTGGTCGATTTCAGACATTATGTTTTTGCGTGAAGAGCCTGCGCCGTTTGGTCTTCCTGCTCTCATCTCGAAGTTAACCTTTGTCGCAACGACTATCTCATCGCGGTCAAGGCCGAACTCGCGGATTAGCTTGCCTGTGATTTCCTCGCTGCTTCCGAGCTGGTAGACGTTAGCGGTGTCGAAGAAGTTTATTCCGAGTTCAACGGCTTTGCGGAAGAGTGGCTTTGCGTCATCGAACGGCAATGCCCAAGGGAACACGCCATTTTCTGTGCCTGGTTTTCCGAAGCTCATCATTCCCAAACATATCCTTGAAACATCTACGCCGCTGTTACCGAGTTTTACATACTTCATGAAATCTTCTCTCCTTGTGATCTTTCTTGAACGAGTTTATTTTACGGGCATGTAATATAATATTCAAATTGAAAATATCTATAGTAACCAAAAAATTTCTATTATGGACACTAAGCAGATTGATTACATTCTCACACTTGCAAAGACAAAGAATTTTAACCGGGCTGCTGAAAACCTCTTCATCTCACAGCCAGCTTTGACATACCAGATTAAGCAGGTTGAGGCTGAGATAGGCTTCCAACTTTTTGAGCGTTCCCCTAAAGGTGCGGTGCTAACTCCGGCGGGCAAACAGTTCTGCATTACCCTCCGCAACATAAAGGACGAACTCAAACGCGCAATAGAGCAAGGTCAGAATTATGGCACACGTTATCATTCCAACATAACGATAGGACTCCCAATGAGGTCGGCAATATACTTTCTCCCTGAAGCAATCGAGGCATTCGGCAAAACTCACGAAGGAATTTCTGTTACGCCTCACTTCCTGACGCTCTATGATTCTTCATCGTTCCTGAAGGGCGAGGAGGACATACTTTTTGCGAGGCACAATGACGTCAAGCACATACCCGGCATAAAGATTCACCCGCTGTTCGAGAGCAGGATATATCTCATCACAGAGAGGGCTGACGAGTTGGCGGAAAGGGAGATCGTTCACACTGAGGATTTGCGCGGAAGGGTGCTGATGGTTGGGGGCGGTTCACCTCCTGAACTCAAGGCGGTACAGCAGAGAATCATAGAGACGATTCACATCGGCTACTTCAACAGCAACGACCGCGAGACTACTTTGACGAACATCAAGGCTCACAGGGGAATTTGCCTTGCGCCGGGATTCCTGAATGACCACAATGGCGAGTTCTCATGGACTCCTTTCGACTGCCCCGAAAAAATCAAGTGTGTATTGTGTACTCACTCAGGCGACAAGAGGGAAAGTGTCTCGGATTTCGTTAGGCTATTGCAGGAAATATACAAGAATCGCCCCGAGTTCATGGCTTGAATAAGATATATGCTTCACAGCTCCGTTACTCTCAGCGGCCATGCCTCACCGTCATGCTCCCGAATCATCTCACTAATACTCTTGCCGTTCACAGGGTGCCTCCAATCATCCGGGACAATCTGACTCAGCGGCACAAGCACAAACATTCTCTCAGGGATTCTCATGTGCGGTATAGTCAGCTCCTCAGTCTCAAGAATCACATCATCAATCATCAGAATATCAATGTCAATCTTCCTTGCACCCCAGCGAACCGACTCAACCCTTCCGATTTCGCGCTCAAAATTTTTGACGGCCTTCAGGATTTCGTGAGGCTCATAATGTGAAAGGCACTCGATTTTCACGCAGGCGTTGAGATAATCAGGCTGCGGAACTCCTCCCCATGCCTCTGTCTCGAAAACATCGCTTTTCCCCGCAACATGGCCGAATGCCTCAAGCCTCCTCAAAGCCTCGCGCAAGTTCTGAAGCCTGTTTCCCAAATTCGAGCCAAGTCCAAAATATATGACCATGAAATTTTTTCGCTCCTTGCATTATAATTAGCACACTTATTTTATTCCCACATTTTATTACGGAGGCGGTATTTATGGGCAAATTTTCGCCCGACGCAAAGGAACTACTAGCGGCAATAGGCGGCAAGGAAAACATCACAGCCGTTTCGCACTGTATCACACGAATGCGTTTCGTTCTCACTGACCCCAAAAATGCGGACATCAAACGCATCGAGGCCATCAAGTCGGTCAAAGGAACGTTCACTCAGGCAGGGCAGTTCCAGGTCATAATAGGCAATGAAGTTGCTGACTTCTACAAAGACTTCACCGAAGTTTCAGGCGTTTCAGGAGTCTCGAAGTCCGAAGTCAAAAGCATGTCAAAGCAGAACCAGAACATTCTTCAGCGTCTCATGACCTCAATCGCTGAGATATTCGCGCCGTTAATCCCCGCTATCGTCGTGGGCGGTCTGATTCTCGGCTTCAGGAACGTCATTGACAGCATGGAAATTTTCGGCGGAGCAACACTCGTAAGTCAGAGCCAGTTCTGGGCAGGGGTCGACCACTTCCTTTGGTTGCTGGGCGAGGCGGTCTTCCACGTCGGAATACCCGTCGGGATCTGCTGGACAATCATGAAGAAGATGGGCGGTACTGAGATGCTAGGTATAATTCTCGGTCTCACCCTCGTATCTTCACAGCTCACGAACGCATACGCAGTAGCTTCGGCAATGGCTAACGGTACTCTCAATCAGTGGAACTTCGGCTTCATTCAGGTCAACATGATCGGCTATCAGGCGCAGGTTCTTCCGGCAATGCTCGCGGCTTTCACGTTAGCATACCTTGAGCGTTTCTTCAAGAAGATCGTTCCGCAGGTCGTACAGATGATACTCGTACCGTTCTTCAGCTTGCTGTTCGCGGTAATGGCGGCTCATTTCGTCTTAGGGCCTATAGGGTGGAGGATTGGCTCATGGATTTCTGCGGCTGTCTACGCTGGGATCTCAGGCTCGTACCGTGTAATCTTCGGGGCAATATTCGGTTTCTTCTATGCTCCTTTGGTCATAACAGGACTTCACCACATGAGCAACGCAATCGACATTCAGCTAATCGCGGACTTCGGCGGGACTATGCTTTGGCCGATGATTGCACTCTCAAACATCGCACAGGGAAGCGCGGTTCTCGGAATGATTTTCCTTCAGAGGCGCAGCGCAAAGGCTAAGGAGCTTAATATCCCCTCGTGCATTTCCTGTTATCTCGGTGTTACTGAGCCTGCAATGTTCGGCGTTAACCTCAAGTACGTTTTCCCGTTCATCTGCGGAATGGCTGGTTCATGCATCGCTGGAATCATAAGCACGGCGACGAGTGTTACAGCGAGCGCAATCGGTGTAGGAGGACTTCCCGGAATCCTCTCGATTCAGCCCGGTTCAATCGCAATGTTCGCGGTCTGCATGGCCGTCGCTGTAGCTGTTCCTTTCGCGCTGACATACATGGCCGGAAAGCGCAAGGGAATCGACAAAGAGGCAGAGGACGAAGCTCTCAAAGAGGAAGCCGCAGAGAGAGCAAAAGCAGAGCATTCACCCGTTGACTTCATGGCATTCTTGACGGGAAAGACAGTGGCGATAACCGAAGTACCCGATGCTACGTTTGCTGAGAAAGTTTTGGGCGACGGTATAGCGATTGAGCCTGTCGATAACATTCTGGTCTCACCTGTTGACGCTGTTGTCGAGCAGACTATGGAGGGAAGCAATCACGCAATCGGCCTCATAATGGACAACGGACTCGAAATTCTCCTCCACATTGGGCTTGATACTGTTGCGATGAATGGCGAGGGCTTCACGATTCACGTTTCTGAGGGCGACAGGGTGAAGAAGGGACAGGAGCTCATAACGTTTGACCCCGAGAAAATCCGCGCTGCCGGACACCCAGTAACAACAATAATGGTCGTAACGAACGATTCAGGCTACGAGACGTTCAGGTTTGACGCTGGACTCGAAGTCAAAGCCGCCGAGAACGTCATTGCACACGCGGAGTAACTGCCATGAGAGACGAATACAAGTCATCAACTGTCTACCAGATATACATCAAGTCATTCTGCGACTCAAACGGCGACGGCATAGGCGACATCAACGGAATCAGGAAAAAGCTCCTGTACATATACTCGCTCGGTGTCAAATACATCTGGGTAACGCCATTCTTCTGCTCACCGATGGCTGACAACGGCTATGATGTCTCGGACTACCGCAATGTCAACCCAATGTTCGGGACAATGGAGGACTGCGAGGCAATGATTCGAGAGGCTGATGAGCTTGGAATGGGCTTCATGTTCGACATGGTATTCAACCACACGTCTGACGAACACGAATGGTTCAAGAAGGCACTCGCCGGAGACCCCGAATACATGGACTACTACATCTTCAGGGACAACCCGCCGGAATGGACATCGGTATTCGGAGGGCCTGCGTGGAAGTTTGTGCCGTCGCTGGGAAAGTATTACCTCCATCTCTTTGACCCGAAGCAGCCGGATTTGAACTGGGACAATCCCAAAGTCCGCGAAGAATTGAAGGACGTTGTGCGCTTCTGGAAGGAGAAAGGCGTAAAGGGATTCCGCTTCGACGTTCTCAACCGAATCTCAAAGCCCGCCAATCTCGAAGCATTGCCGGCAGGAGACGGATCGTATTTCTGCAAGGACGGCCCGCACATTCACGAGTATATTCAGGAGCTTGTGAGCGATACCGGAATCGGCGAAATGATAACGGTCGGCGAAATGGCATCAACGACGCTTGAGCAGTGCATAAAGTATTCCAACCCAGAGGGAACGGAGCTCTCAATGTGCTTCAACTTCCATCATCTCAAAGTTGACTACAAGGACGGCGGGAAATGGACGCTTCTTCCCCCAGACCTTCACGAACTGAGACGCATATTCACAACGTGGCAGGAAGGAATGTCGAAGGCAGGAAGCTGGCAGGCACTCTTCTGGTGCAATCATGACCAGCCCAGAATAGTCTCACGCTTCGGGGACGAAGGGAAGTACTGGAAGGAATCGGCGAAAATGCTTGCGACTTTCATTCACCTTCTAAGAGGTACGCCGTACATATATCAGGGTGAGGAGCTTGGAATGACGAACGCGCACTTCACGGACATATCGCAGTATCAGGATGTTGAGTCCACGAACTACTACAAGATCATGCGCGAGAACGGAGTTTCGGAAGCTGATGCTCTGGCTATACTCGCTGCAAAGTCGCGCGACAATTCACGCACACCTATGCAGTGGACGTCGGGCAATAACGCAGGCTTCACATCAGGAAAACCGTGGCTTTCTGTCAACCCCAACCACACCAAAATCAGCGTCGATGCTGAAGAGTTAGACCCCGACTCAATCCTGAACTATTACAGGGAACTCGTTCGGCTGAGGAAGGATTGCCCCGCAATCTCGGAAGGCAATGTGAAATTCCTCGACTCTGGGAATGAGAATGTCATCGCATATGAGCGTACGCTGGGGAATGAGAGGGTTGTTGTTCTCTGCAACTTCAGCGGGAATGACGAGAAGGTTAAGGGCATTGACGTTAAGGGCAAGGTACTAATCGGGAATTACTCAGGCTCACACAAGATGATGAAGCCGTATGAGGTTCTTGTAATTTTGGAAAGTTAAGCACAAGAAAATTGCCGGGAGCAAATCGAGTTCCCGGCTTTTAATTTACGCCACGCTGGAATATTCACTCAGGAATTTCGACGTATACCCCTTCCCGCTCTTCATGACTTCCTCAGGTGTCCCGGATGCTACGACACTTCCGCCCTCATCTCCGCCCTCAGGTCCCAAATCAACAATGTAATCCGCCGACATCAATACATCAAGATTGTGCTCGATGAATATCACAGTGCTTCCGTTGTCGACAATTCTGTGAACGATCTCAAGCAGCTTCTTAACATCCGTGTAATAAAGCCCCGTCGTTGGCTCATCAAGAAGATAAAGCGTCTGGCCTCCGAATTTCTTTGAAAGCTCCTTCGACAGCTTCACCCTCTGCGCTTCACCGCCCGATAGCGTCAACGCCGACTGCCCAAGCCCTATATATCCCAATCCGGCGTCGTGAATCAGTTTCAGCTTCCCTGCAATCTTCGGAATATCGCGGAAGAATTCCCCAGCCTCGTCAACCGTCATGTTAAGAACGTCAGCAATATTCTTACCCTTGAACTTGACCTCCAGTGTCTCATGATTGTAACGAGTTCCGCCGCAGACCTCGCAGTCAGAATATATGTCAGGAAGGAAAAGCATACTCGTCTTAACACTCCCTGCACCGCCGCAAGCCTCGCATCGTCCGCCCTTGACGTTGAAGGAGAAGCGTCCGGCATTCCAGCCCCTGATCCTAGACTCAGGAAGCCCCGCGAAGAACTCACGTATCATCGTGAACACACCCGTGTAAGTCGCTGGATTTGAGCGCGGTGTTCTTCCGATTGGACTTTGGTCAACGAGAATGATATTCCTGAAATTTTCCGTGCCTTCGATAGCCCTGAACTTTCCCGGACGTTCACGAAAATCCCTGTCCATAATTCGCCGCATACCCCTGTATACCACATCGTAGAGCAGGCTGCTTTTCCCCGACCCCGAAACTCCGCTGATGCACGTGAACACACCAACAGGGATTTCAACGTCAATATTCTTGAGATTGTGATGTGATGCTCCGAGAACGTGAACCCAACCCGAAGGCTTCCGTCTTTCACCGCGCCTAACGATCCCAGTCTCCTCACCTCGAAGGTATTTCCCTGTCTTTCCGTCTGAGTGCAAAACTTCGTCATAGCTTCCCGAATATAGTATCTCGCCGCCGTTCATTCCAGCTTCAGGGCCTAATTCAACAAGCTCATCGGCAGCTTCCATCATCTCACGGTCATGTTCAACGACAACCACAGTGTTGCCGAGTTCCTGTATCGAC
>JAFRSL010000267.1 GCA_017427625.1 Synergistaceae bacterium
GTCCGAAGTCCGAAGTCCGAAGTCCGAAGTCCGAAGTCCGAAGTCCGAAGTCCGAAGTCCGAAGTCCGAAGTCCGAAGTCCGAAGTCCGAAGTCCGAAGTCCGAAGTCCGAAGTCCGAAGTCATTATGTGCTGATTTGTTCTCATTTGTCAAGATAGTTTTATATGATTTTTCGAGTAACATTTTGTATACGTGAAAATTATTCATAATGCGTCCATAAACTTATTATTTTAATGCGCTTCATAGCAATATCTACTTGATACACCATACGATGCTGAACATTGAGACGACGTGAGTAAGTATTTTCAAGCCCTTTGAGCTTTTCGCAGGGAGGCGGAACTTGAAAGGGATTAACACGGATAATATCAAGCAGCTCATCAAGTTTTCTGCCGAGACCTGCCGCTCTGCAAAGTGCAACATGTTTTTGCGCGTCTTTGGTGAAGCGTATCTCATAATTCATGCGAGAGCCTCAGATTCTGGAATACAATCGTCCCACGATTCAGCAAGCCCATCAAGAATCTCGCGTGCTGTTGCAGGGTGAGAGAAAATATATTCGGTCTCGTCATAATTTCTTCTGAACTCTGCCATATCTTTAATCATATCTTTCTCCGAAGCCCAGCCACGATTTTCGCCTATAAGTGCCTGAATTTTTGCCATCGCCATCTCATCAGTTGATAAAATTTTCGGCGTAAGGACTACGCTGTTTCCAACGCGCCCGATGAAAACTTCATCACTGTCGAACCTGCAATCTTCCGGCAGCCTTATCGTCTGGTTGTTTCCCTCTCTGAAAATTCTCGTTAATTCCATTGCTTTCAAAACGCTCCCTTGAAGATTTGGAGATTTCCTGATTCAACGGAGGAATTATAACACAGCTTGTGAACGTGTATAATAATCCGCAGAAATCCAGACAAAGGCGGGGTAAAATGTCAAAACACGAATGGCCCTCATCATCAATAACACCCGAAGAACTCCTCAGTATAGCGCGTGAAGCAGCATCGAACTCCTACGCGCCGTACTCGCATTTCCACGTCGGTGCGGCAATGCTTCTCTCAAGCGGTGAGGTCATAAAGTCCTGCAACGTTGAGAACGCCTCATACAGCCTCACGATATGCGCCGAGCGTTCAGGAATCGTATCAATGGTATCTCAGGGAAAGCGAAATCCCATAGCAATCGCTGTCGTCGGTTCACACGAAGAATGCAACGATTACATGTCCGTACCCTGCCCGCCCTGCGGAGCTTGCCGTCAGACCCTCGCGGAGTTTGGCCGTGATATTCTCGTCGTACTTGCCTCAGAGAACGGCGCGGAAGTCTTCGCACTCTCGGAGCTTCTCCCTCATTCGTTCACGCTAAGGCCATGAAGTGCGGAATCGTTACCCTCATAGGCCGACCGAACGCCGGAAAGTCCTCCCTCGTCAACGCCCTCCTTAAGACCCGTGCGCTCATAATCTCCCCAAAGCCTCAGACAACTCGAAACGCTGTCCGATGCGTCTACAATGACGACGAATCGCAGATTATTTTCACTGACACTCCCGGACTCTACAGGCCAGACTCGCGCGACAAGCTTGGAATTTTCCTGAATGACTCGATCCTTGATGCCCTCGAAGATTCTGACTGCATACTTTGGCTGACTGAGGCAGGAACTCGGAAGCTCACTCCCGACGACTATGAGATTGCCCGCGTTTTGCCGCGAAAGATTCCCGTGATTCTCGCAGTCAACAAGTCCGATAAGGCTGACCCTGTTCCGGCTTTCAGGCTTTACGATGAGATTTACACGTTCGCTGAGAAAGTTGCAATTTCCGCGAGGACAGGGCGGGGACTCGATAACCTCATGGCCGCATTGATGCCTCATATTCCGGAGGGCGAGGCGATTTACGACCCCGATATTCTCATGGACACGACAGAGAAATTCATGGCCTCCGAGATTATTCGCGAGAAGGTCTTGATGCTGTTGCGAGATGAAGTTCCTCATTGCGTGGCAGTCATGATTGACGAGTACAAGAGTCCCGAAGAATACCCCGGCCGCAAGAAGCTATACATTCGCGCCTCACTAATCACAGAGACGGAAGGACAGAAGAAAATCGTAATCGGCTCTAAAGGCGAGATGATTAAACGCATAGGCGAGGCATCGAGGAAAGCAATCGAGGACGCTACCGGCATTCCTTCGTTCTTGGATTTGTGGGTCAAGGTTGTCCCTAACTGGAGGAGAAATCCGGCGGCATTGAGGCGTTTGGGCTACTCGTAAAGTAAAACCCTCTCCGTTTTCGCGGAAAGGGCTGTACTTGAAGAAAGGAGTGTTTTATGTGTATTTATTTCAATCCACACGCAAGCTATATATTATATATAGTGAATTCGCTCACGTGACATCTTACCTTCGTGTCTTATTTCAATCCACACGTAAGCTGTATAAGTTCTTCGCTTACGTGATAAGTATACAACATCGACAGCCTTATCTTCTTGTCTTGAAGAACTCGTCTATGCTGTCCAGTATGTCTTTCGGAAGCATCGTCTTCAGAAGATATTTCTCAGGTTTGAACCTAAGGACTTCCATTATACTGCGCTTGTCCCCTTTTGCAGTCAGGAACATTACTGGTATATTTGCTGTGTTGGGGTCTGAACGTATCATTTCGAGAACCTTCGGCCCGTTCACAATAGGCATCTCAAAGTCAAGGAGTATCAAATCGACTTTGTTCTTTGCGAGAATCGTTATAGCGTTCATTCCTGAGCTTGCAACGAGAATCTTGTAGTGTGTTGACAGGAGGCTCTTCATCGAACGCAGAGCAGTAGCGTCGTCGTCAACGATCAGAATGCTCTTGAACTCTTTGAGCTTGTCGACAGCCTCGCCCTCTTTCTGGAGCCTCTTGATGAGTTCGGCCAAGTCTACGGGGCGCGTGTACATCTGCGCTACGTAATCAGCTTTCTTGCCGATTATCGTGTCGAGTTCTTCCTGAGTGCCGATAACAAAGAAGCGTATTCCTCTGTCCTCAACAAGGTCGCGGATATAACCAAGAACGTCAATCATGAGGTTATCCTCGCCCTGAAGGTAGAGAATGAAGATTCGCGGAATGTCGTCCTTCTTCTCCTCTCCTCCTGATGCTGCTCCTTCACCCTCAGCTGCTTCAGACTCCTGCGTCAAGAGCGCGGCAACCTCAGGGTCGATTGCGCCTTCATCGCTGCCGTTGTCTTCTTTCAGGAAGTTCGAGATGGCCGTAACGTCGGGCTTAACCGTAAGAACCTCGAAATCCTGCGCTTTAAGGTGATTGATTATCCCCTCAGAGATAAAGCTCACCTTTTCCGTTATGAATAATACTTTGCTCATTCTTCTGTATTCCCTCTTTCTTTTCGTTACATATAATTATAGCAATTCTTCAAGAGTTCCCCAGTCCGCGCTTGTAATACATTCTTTGACTTTCTCGAATTTCTCACGCTCCGATTCGGGTATCCTGTAATTTTTTGACTCCTCTATCATTCTGTCGATGTTGTCCAAGTCGAAATCAGCCGCGAATCCCTTAATCAGCGAGTACATCTCGTTGAGGTCGTCAACCGAAATCTCAGGCAGCGACATATCAGGCTCATCTTTTGCCCCGAAGACTTTTGCGAGTTCGGGCTTGTAGCTCCTGTAAAGCGAGAGAAGCGCGGGAGTCTTTGCCTCAATCTCTGCGACATCATTCTTGTCTCCGCAAGCCTCAAGGTATTTCGCGTCCTCCGAGAGTTTCAGCGCACCAACGAGGCGGGCGGCACTCTTCAGGGCGTGGACTTTGATGGTGTAATTCTTGATGTCCTTCTCGCGTTCAAAGCCTTCAATCTCGTCTGCCTTCTTGTCGAGAGAGTTGTAGAAAATCTCCAGTGCCTGAACGAATGTATCCTCAGTTCCGCAGTTCGTAACAGCCGCGTTGTAGTC
Organism: Synergistaceae bacterium; assembly: GCA_017427625.1. Taxonomy (GTDB): domain Bacteria; phylum Synergistota; class Synergistia; order Synergistales; family Aminobacteriaceae; genus JAFUXM01. Next base: position 3,898 of record JAFRSL010000267.1, read on the forward strand.
GATTCCCGGAATGCCCTTGAATTTTGCTGACGGGTCTTCAGCTTCGGCACTGTCGGCGGAATTTGCGGGTGCTTCAGCGGAAACATTCGCGGGTTCGTCAGCAGTCATGTCATCACCGCGCACAATGAGGTCTGGAGGAAGATATTCAAGCAAAACCTGCTCAAGCCTCACGGTGTCAACGGGCTTCGATATGTAGTCGTTGAACCCCTCGTCGATGTAGAGCTGCCTCGCTCCCAAAACTGCGTTGGCTGTGAGCGCGACTACGGGCGTGTTGAAGTTTAGGCCGTCGGTCATCTTCTTCATGTTGTGGAAAGCCTCGATACCGTCCATGCCGGGCATACGGTGGTCAAGGAATATCATGTTGTAGTGGTTCATTCTCACCATCTGTAGCATTTCGAGACCGCTTGAGGCCGTGTCAATCTTGATCTTCGTCTTCTTGAGGAGGTTTGCGAAAACGAGAAGGTTAACGTCAGCGTCGTCAACAACGAGAACTCTCGCGTCAGGAGCTTGGAATGACTGTGTGAAAGCCTTGCCCTGATGCGCCGTAGCCTGCGAGAACGCCCGCTCATAGTCCCCTATAGGCTCCCATTTGATGACAGTCTGCTTAACGTCGAACGAGAACGTCGAGCCTTTGTGATAGACGCTTTCAACTTTGAGTTCGGAATCCATGAGCTGAAGGAGTTTCTGGACGATCGGAAGCCCCAAACCTGAGCCGTCCGCGCTGAATTTCCTCGATGCTTCGACATGTTCAAACGGCTGGAAGATGTCCTCTATGTCCTCTGACTTTATGCCGATGCCCGTGTCAGTTACGGAGCATTTAAGGAGGATATTGTAGCTGTCGATTGTCTCATAGCCGATTGTTACGGTTACGCCGCCGCGCTCGGTGTATTTTATGGCGTTGTTGAGGATATTCATCATGACCTGACGAATGTGGTACTCATAGCCGTCAAGTATTCGCTGAATATTTTTGTCGACGTTCACGGTGAAGGTGAGGGATTTCTTCTTGGCTTGTTCAGCGGCCATGTTTACGAGGTCGTTGATTAGCGAGCTTAGGTCATAGCGCACGGCCATGATCTCCATCTTCTTGTCCTGCAGCTTGGAGAAATCGAGAACGTCATTGATGATACCCAGCAAAGCGCGCCCGCTTCTCTGAATTACGAGGGCATACTCGCGGATTTCCGGCCTCTCTTCCTCGCGGAGAATCATCTCGTTCATACCGAGTATTGAGTTCATGGGGGTACGAATCTCGTGGCTCATGTTGTTGAGGAATGAGCTTTTCGCCTCGTTCGCGGAATTTGCTTCGGCTATCGCGCTGTCGAGCCTCCTCTGCTGATGACGGTATGCGTATGTGTAGAGAAGACAGAGTATACCAAGCATCGCAGCGACAATGAGAATCGGGACGAATGTGCTTCCCGGCGCGGCAAGAACATCGTCAACCGAGTCAGGGTAGTAGTGCGCGAATAATGCGTTTGAGATGTAGGCGGCAATCTCAAGGCACACCATCACGATAGAATCGGCTGTTGACATGAAGCATGGTGTTGCCACTACGGCGAGTATGAACAATATCGGAACTCCCCCGAACATTCCACCGTCAACGAAAAACAAGACCGTCAAACCGAAAATGAAGCCTATTACCGTGAGAGGGTAGGCGGCAAATTCCGGGAGCTTCTCGGCCTTTCCCTTGTCGATACAGTGGAGAGTGTACAAGAGAAGTATCAATGACAGCGCAGAAAGAATGAGATATGCTCCGGCTGAAGTGTAATGACCTCCCGCGATACGGATTATGCCGGTTAAGCCCATTGCCAGCGTTGAGACAATACCGAAAGCGCAGAAACATAAAGCCGTAATGTTATCGCCCGAACTGTCAGGCTCAAGGATAAATTGTCTGATTGTATGAGTATTCATGTGGTGAATAATATCACAATTATCTCGCAGGTGCTACAGCACTTATATCTATCATGACTGCAATTTTCCTGAAAGCTTCACGTTATTCTCCTCTATCAAACGCATTACGTCCTCAAGAGTGATTGACGGCCGGCGTTGCTCTTCTTTTTCTTTCTGTTTTTCCTCACGCCATTTGTTGAAAAACGGCAAGCCTAAGACTGTCCCAAACAGAACAAGACCAAGATACATACCGTTCCTCAAGTCGCTAATTCGAGCATCCAAGCTGTAATAATTATCGTCAATCCGTTTTTCCAGACTATGATAATTATTATCCATCCGCTTTTCCATATTGATGAACTTATCATCAGTCCGCTTTTCCAGATCATCAATCCGTTTCTCCAGGCTGTGATAATTGTCATCCACGCGCCTCGACAGTGCATCTATTTTCGCATTCATCACCTGAAATTCTCCTCGTATCTCCGTCATGAATGCTTCCATTTTTGCCTCGAAAACGTCCTTGCGTACATACACATCCTCCGAGACCGCTCCATAGCACGCTGTCCCTAACACCAGTAACTGCACCAAGAGCAAAACGCTAAATTTCCTCATGATAGAGCCTTCCTTTCTTAAGCAATCGAATATTTCACAGACGCTGCAGTAATTATATCCCTCACAACTGCGTTCTGCCTGAAAGTTTTATGTTGCTCTTCTCCCTCCAGCGTCAATGAAAGTTTACAGTCGGCAACGCTGTTGCTATTCCCAGTATCACTAGTCCATACATTCCGCCAATCCTGTTACTCATTCTGGCAGCCCTGTTAAAGCAGCCCCGTTACACAGCAAATCAAAGACACGCACATAGCCACGACAAGAGGCTCAACAGGAACGCCGAGAATGCTCCCCAAAATCGCAAGCGTCGGCGACAATATCACTGATGCAAGAACGAAGCTCGGTCTCACTTTCCCCTTGAAGTAAAGCGCGCACAACAGAGGCATGAACACTACGGAGGCCCTGAGAGTCATCGACAGAAACCCTAAATCGTTGATGGCCTGAATTGGGAGGACGCATGAGACTGTCGCGGCTATGATTAGGGTTATTACGATTACGAGTCGTGAGAAGAAAAGTTTATGATGCTTAACGAATGATGATGCTGAGAATATATCCTCCGTCAGAATCGCAGAGATCCCCAGCAATAGCCCAGAACTTCCGCTGATTATGGTGATCAGCAATGTACCAAGCATTATTCCTGCAAATATCGGAGGGACATGGTTCATCACGAATGACGGGAAGACTTGAATTGTTGACGAAATCACAGGCATGTCCGGGACTTCAAGGCCGGCTGAAATTATGGCGTTCACTTCATCAAGAGTGAGATAGTTCGCGCGCATGAAAAGCCCTATGAATATCCCCGCAATTCCCGCAGGAGGAACTAACGCAGCCGCACAGTACAAACTCTTCCTAGCCTCTCTCGCACCTCTCGCGCTCAGAATATACTGCATGTACGTCTGTGTTGACAGTATCCCGAGAACGAGAGAAACACATGAGCCTAAATCCTTCAGAACTCCTCTTGATGTGAGCGAGACATAGCGGGCAATGAAATCTCCTCGCGTTAATATTTCTTTGAGGCTGCCGACCGGTGAAGTGAGAAGAAGATTCTCAGCGTTGATGAAAGCACCAGAGACCCCGCCGGATTTCATGAGGACGAGAATCAGACATGCCCCGCAGGATATGTAGAGTAACACAACCTTCACGATGCCGCCCATCCCAGCTCCCCACGTTCCTCCCATAACGATATAGAGGCACATGAATATTACGGTGAGGCTCGCGGCCATTAAGGGGCTGACTGAGGGATAAAGCGCGGGAATAAATCCGATACATGCAGTAACCTGAGCAAGTACGCTGACGAATGTACCTGTTGTGCAGAGTATGCCGCCTGCTTTCTCTGTTAATGTTCCATATTCGCGGGCAATGATCTGGAATTGCGTCGTACAGCCCGAATTTCTCAGCCTGTCCGAGAACGTCAGCCCCAAAACCAAGCAGCCTAATCCCGTCCCAAAAGTGAACCAGCAAGCAGAGAGTCCGAAGTTGAACGCTAACTGTGCTGTTCCAAGTGTACACTGTGAGCCTAAGAGCGTCCCTACTAACGCGCCTGTCGTGAGCCATGAGGATGCTTTTCCGCCGCCCGTGAGAAAATCTGAGGCCCCGTGAACTTTTCGGCCTGCCAAGATCCCTGCGGTGCTTACGAGGAGAATTACAAATATTATTCCGGCTTCTGTCATCATTCTAAATCCTTCTGTAATATGTGAATATGTAAAATATTATATAATCTTCACCATGAGAAAAGGAGTCAGAATAATGGAAGAGCTTTTGAGAAACTGTACCTCATCAGGAGTAGTGATAGGCCTTACTGCTTACGGTATAGGCTCGGCTTTGCGGAAATGTTTCAACATGCCACTGATGAATTCCCTGATGATTGCCGTGATATTTGTGATTTCGTTCTTTCTTGCGTTCGGGCTTTCGCATGAGGCATATGTTACTCTCCTTCCGAAATCAATAACAACAGCTATAGGTATCGAAGTCTCTGAGGAGCTTGGAGGCCACATAACAATCACAGCGGCAGTGATCATAATCACGAGAGTGCTCGGGAACTTTTCAGAAGAAGCAGTTTGCGGGCTTTCTGGCATCCGTCATTCAATATCGCGTGGGCTTGCTATAGGGACGGCATCACACGCAATAGGAACGTCAAAGGCTCTCGAGATGGGAGAGGCTGAAGGTGCAATGAGCAGCTTCGCTATTGTTGTGTCGGGAATACTCACTGTAATCGGAGCTTCGGTGTTCTCGCTTTTGCTATAATAACGCAAAAAACTAAGAGAGGATAATTTACATGCGTACGATTCAGGCTTGGGGTATTTTCGCTGTTATGGGGCTGTTTGTTTTTCTTGTCGCAGGGTGCGGAGGGGGAAGCCTTGATCCAGAGACTGATGACCCTGATCCAACGTCGCCTTTTGCATATGTCGACAGCTATGATATTCCCGCAGTTCTTAACGGAAAATGGCTTCTAACGGAAGGAAGCGGCTCGGCCGTAAGCACATCAGCCGGGACGGACGACACACTATCGCTCACTATGGCGGCGAATACTCAGATGAATTTCTCCGATGTCAACATCAACGGCGACACTGGGACTGCGTTCGTGTATTACAGTATCAGGCTCAGAGCTTTTGATGACAGCAGCATCTATCGCGGGGACTTCGAGATAAACAGCTACAGGGACGAGGAGGACACCGTAAAGGTTCAGGCGGTCAATCTCACTCATTACGGCAAGGATATTTGGCGGGCCGAAAATGCTGACGGAGATATTATGCTTCTCTCTTTCTCGTCAGCTAACGTTATGCTCATGGACTGGGACGGCTTCAAGTACCTCACCAGCGGAGACCAGCGCGCTATGTACTATCACTGCACGCTTGACTGCTCTTTCACGAAGCAGTAATCACGCTCTCCCGCAGTAGTATCTGAACACACATTCGCGGCATATCTCGGAATCTTGGGCTTTGGAGGAAAATTCTTTGCAAGCTATCTTGCTCACGGTATCGTCAAAGCCCTTCATGATTTTCTCGGCCTCGTCAGCGTCATACTGGTACGTTATCTCGGGATTACCTGACTCTTCGGCCATGTAGTAGAGCTTCATGCGGTTGACTTTAAGGCCAGCAGCATGTTCAACCATGTAGGCATACGCGAAAATTTGGCGGCGGTAAGTTTCCAGCCTCTCACGGTCAGCGTTGATGTTTATGTTAGGCTTCGCGCCCGATTTGAAGTCTGTAATTTCTGTCTCGCCGTCCCGGATCGAGATCAGGTCTATCTTGCCCTCAAGGATATAATCTCCGCGCACTGCGTTCACTTCGTATTCGGCCTTGCGTATTGCCGACCAGTCGCTCCCCTGACGCTGGACGTATCGCATGATCTGTCCCAGAACTGTCTCTCTTGCCGCTTGGGTCAGATATGCCTGCTCAGTCCGTGAAAGATGCTCGTATTCCTCCCTGAACCATTCGGAA
>JAFRSL010000268.1 GCA_017427625.1 Synergistaceae bacterium
AATACTTTTCTCGTCCATAATGGTGAAGGAGCTTTTAGACCGCGCGGAGAAGCTGAAGATCACGCACGTATTGAAGCCTGATGTCTACAAGCTTGTTGAGGCGGTAATGAGGATATACCACGAGTGCAAGAAGAACAGGAATTATTGAGGCTGTAGGCTGAACGTCATCGAGGCTCTTTCCTCTTCATCATTAGTCAGGAGGGTAACTGTTAGGGTTTTCTTGCTGTCAGTCAGTTTGTAGTTGACACTGTTAGTCTCGTCAGTCCAACTGTTTGGCAACGTCGCGATTTTGTCTCTTGAAATAGCCTCGAAACGTTGAGCATGATACATCATCTCATCTTTGTTCTTTATGTCGGCCAGATTCTCGGTCTGGTTGGCTATGAACTCAAATATTCCCGCCGCCATAAGCCCGAAAACAGTTACTGCCGTCAAAAACTCCGTCAAAGTTTCGCCCTTCCTCTTCATGTCAAATCCTCCTCATAATCACGCATCTCGGAAAATACCCGCCGTCAAAAATCTTGCCTTCCGCCTCAAATTCCCCGCTGTATCCCTCAATCTCCCTTACCTGCCTCAAATCCCCCGTCTCAAGGATCATATACCCTCCGCGTCTCAGCCTCGTCATCGAAAGCTCGAATATCTCCCTGTAGAACTTCATTCCGTCCTCTCCTCCGTCAAGCGCAGAATGTGGCTCAAAGTCCCGGACTTCACGCATCAATCCCGAAATCTCACCCGTTGGAATATACGGAGGGTTGCTGATGATTAGGTCAAAGTACCCAGCATCTATCAGCCTATTATAAACTCCATACCGCCTCAGATTCTCGCGGGCATACTTCAGAGCTTTAGGGTTGGCATCTATCATACACCCTTCGGACTTCGGGAACTCAAGAAGAATCGTTATTGCTATACAGCCTGAACCAGTCCCCCAGTCGAGAAAGCGGAATCTCTCTTCTTGCCGAAAAACTTTCTTCACTCCCTCACTCAGAGTCTCGGTGTCATGTCGTGGTATCAGCACACCTTTGCCGACTGTGAAATCCCTCCCGTAAAAGTCAGCCTCACCGAGAATATATTGCAACGGTTCACCCGAAGCCCTCCGTGAAATCAGAGGTTCAATCTTCCGGTCCTCATCGGGTGAAAATTCAGCCCTCGCAAAAATCTCAGCACTCCCAACACCGAGAGCATGAGACGCGAGCCATAACGCCTCCTGTTTCGCGTTCACTATGCCCGCGCCCTCAAGCCCCGCAACAATGTCCCTAACCTTCAAGGTTCTGCAACTTCTGCGTCTGTTCAGCGAGGAGCATCGCGTCAATCATCTCGTACAAATCGCCGTCAAGATAGCTTTCGAGCTTGTAGAGCGTGAGATTGATGCGGTGGTCGGTGATTCTGTTCTGCGGGAAATTGTACGTCCTTATTCGTTCGCTTCTGTCCCCTGAGCCAATCATTCCCCTTCTTTCCGCCGACTGCTCGGAACTCTGCTTCTGCTGCTCCAAGTCGTAGAGCTTCGTCTTCAAGTATGACATTGCCCGCGCACGGTTCTTAATCTGACTGCGTTCGTCCTGACACGTTACGACGATTCCGGTCGGAAGGTGAGTGATTCTAACCGCCGAGTCAGTCATGTTTACGTGCTGACCGCCTGCCCCGCTTGACCTGTATGTGTCAATCTTGAGGTCTTCCTGCCGAATTTCTACCTCAACGTCATCAGCTTCCGGCAAAACCGCAACCGTTGCCGCACTAGTATGGATTCGGCCTGCCGCTTCTGTTACCGGAACTCTCTGGACGCGGTGAACTCCCGACTCGTACTTCATCTTGCTGTACGCGCCCTGTGAGTCAATCCTGAATACGATTTCCTTGTAGCCGCCAATTCCTGCGGTGTTTGTCGAACTGTCAATGACTTCAACCTTCCATCTTTGACGCTCGCAGAAACGTGTGTACATTCGGAAAAGGTCAGCCGCAAAAAGTGTCGCCTCGTCTCCTCCCGTACCTGCGCGGATTTCAACGATAACGCTCTTGTCGTCGTTGGGGTCTTGCGGTAACAGTAAGAGTGTCAAATCGTGCGTGAAACTCTCAATCTTTGGCTCAAGCTCTGAGATTTCCTCGCGGGCTAGTGCTTCGAGTTCGGAGTCGCCCGATTTCATTAGCTCCTTTGCCTCAGCGATGGACTTCTTCGCGTTCTTGTAGTCCTGATATTTTTCGACGACAGGCTCAAGCTGTGCGCGCTTCTTGCCTAATATCTGCAGCTCTTTGGGGTCTGATGCGATTTTTGGGTCAGCAAGTTTCTTTCCGACCTCCTCATATTCCTGTTCGATTGCCTGTAACTTTGGCTCAATGTTCATGATAATACTCCTCCTTCCATTGCGGTGTTAAGCGAGACTAACGCGACTTCGGCCTGATTTATATCCGGCTCGCGCGTCGTAAGGTACTGTAGCGTCAGGAACGGCGCGATTATGCAGAGGCCGAATTTTCCTGAGTTCGAGGCGAGTTTGATTATCTCGTAAGATATTCCGACGACGACGGGTATCAGTATGATTCTTGCAAGCACCTGAAGCGCGAAACTCTCTCCGGCTATCAGCGTCTTAAC
>JAFRSL010000269.1 GCA_017427625.1 Synergistaceae bacterium
AGGGAATTTACTTTCTTGATGGAATCCGAAAGCACATCTTCAAAGGAAACGCTCGGAGTTTCTTTTTGCTTGCTATTATCCGTATAAGTACTGTATACACTTCTTGCAGCCCTCTGTGTTCCGTTTTGTCCGTATACTTGTGAAAAATCTATTAGCAGACGCTCCATGCTACATAGGCCTCCCGGTCAGATAATTTTTTTATTCTCGCTCCGTCGATATGCCTCATAATTTATGTGATTTCCTGCGAGGGAAGTCCGTTTGCGATCTTCCTGATTCAACACACGGACATTTAATCTTTCGCCCCTGTTTAGATTTATTTTACACCCATTTCTTGATTCTGATGAATGACAACAAAAATTCCCGTGCCCGTAAACTTCAATGAGGCACAAAATACTCTGTATTATATAATAAGTGAAACTCATAGCAACACATATTTTTTGAAAGGAGATTACTTTCTCTCATGAAATCATTAACTGTCTTACTGCTTCTCACGACGATGCTGATTTTTCCGCACGGCACGTCTTACGCCCTCGATGTCCCGGAAAAATACACCGACAAAATTTCAGCCGTTGACTTCTTCCCGACAGGTGCAAGATTCACCTTCGTGGTTGAACCCGAAGACGAAAGCGGAAATTTCAGGGCGTTAATCCCGGGAGCATTCAGACCGGAATCAATAAGGCTCCTTAACCCTGAAAGCGTTTACGGCGACATTTACGTTTCGAGTTATTCGCGCACGAAATGGACTCCCTCTCAGCTCGAATCACTAAGGCTTCAGGCGGAAGAGCAGTCAAAAATCGTCAGCGACCTCAACTCCAGGAAATCAGCCTTTGAGCAGACGCTCGCGTTCCTCAAGAATGCAACCCCCGAAAAGTCAAAGCCCCAAGAACTCCTCCAATACATTCAGGAGGCTCAGGGTGTAAGGCTTGCGGCAGAGAACGGGCTTTCAGCACTCAGGGTCAAGCTCAACCAAGAGCAGGAGAAACTCAGAATGCTCAATCAGGAGTTGCAGAACAAGAGGCCCGCAGGCGATACGAGGTACACAGAAGTTACAGGACGCGCAAGAGGGATGGTATACATTGAGGCTTTCACGGACTCCGCGTCGTGGCGGCCAAAATACATCCTCGACCTCTACTCATCAACAGGCGAGATCGCGGCTGGAATGTACATACTAGCGTCCCAGAGAACAGGCCTCGACTTCACAGGAACGATTACGCTTCACACAAAAACACCCGACGAACGAGTAACAACTCCCGAAGTCTCACCCCTCAAAGTCAGCATAAAGCCCAAAGAGCAGGTTATAGCCTCAAATTCGGCAGTGAGCATTACGCGGACAAACAGGCAGTTCAAATCCGCAAGAGCCGCAATGAACGAAGCCGACATGTACATGGCCGCCGAAGAAATGGCCGACGTCGACGAAAACGCTCTCGGTGTACAAGCACCAAAAGCTCCGTCCGTAACTGAAACGCTCTCTGACAGGACTGTCGCGGTTGCAGGTACACTCGCAGGAGACGGAACTGAAAGAGTCTTCGAGGCCTCAGCAGGAAATATGACGATGAGCAGCAAGGTCGAGCTTATCATGATTCCAGAGCAGAGGACAAATGCGTGGATCATTGCCAGCATGGACGAGGGAAACGATCATATGATACCCGGCGAGGCTGAACTCAGAGTCGACGGTCATTCCTCAGGGAAAATCTACATCGAGGAGTACGGCATCGGCCAGAAGAAAATCCCGTTCGGATATGCTGACCAGATTACGGCGAAGAAGGAAAGGCTCGTCGAGAAAACAGGCGTTCAGTGGTTCAGCGGGGTATTCACGAGCGGTTACAAGCTGGAAATCACAAACGGCACGAAGAAGGAGCAGGTCATAACCGTGAAGGACAGGCTTCCTATTCCGACGGACGAGAAAATCAAACTCGACATCAAACGAATCGAACCGAAAGAAAAGGAACGCGACAAAGAGAACCGTCTCACGTGGGAAATCACAGTACCGGCCGGAGCTACTGTGCCGATTATTGTCGATTACACACTGAGCTATCCTTCAGGCGAGGAGCTGGAGTACAAATAATGGGACAGAATAACTTTCTCAAGTGGATAACAATCCCTCCCGTCGTCGCAATTTTGACCATAATGCTTGCGCGCGCTATGGGCGTTGGAAGCGTCGTCGGCGAGGTTGATATTGCGATTTGGGGACTCGTTTGGCTGCTGTTCATCGTCATGAGCATTCTCTACGGACTGTTCATAATTCACGGCTTCAACATCGGGCTGATCTCACTTCAGGCACTAGCTCAGGGTGTACTTCTCTGCCCTATGGCAATAACTTACGGTGCGAGAATGTTCCAGTGGCTCGGAGTTATTATCGCTGTCTGCGGAGGCGCGGCCCTTCTTGTCGCGTACAATCAGGAGGAGAACGAACGCAACAAGGTCATACCTGTCGAGGTCGAAAATGACGTTAAGAGAATCCCCGTGAACTTCGCGATTACCGACGACACAGGCGCAATCCTCAACCTCACGGAAGATATGCTCGACGTACTCGGAATATCACGAATGGCATCGGTTGGCAAAAATATCTCCGAGTGGTTCAGCCCCGTCTCAACAACAGCTGAGATTAACGGAAAAATCTGGGACATCGAGCGGAAAAGCATTGATGACGGAAAACGCTTCTACTTTGAGCTTACGCCTAAGGGGCTTCCCGTCGGGGACACGGAGGATAAGAAGGGAAGTTCCGGCCCGATTGAGTTCTTTGACCCTGACACAAAACTTCACACATTCGCTTACGGTATAGCAAGAATAGCCGATGAGCTTTACCGTTCCGGACGTTACAACCACCCTGTCAGCGCGTTCATGATCAGGCTCGTGTTCCCGCAGCTTCTTCCAGATGACAACATGGACAAATACATAAAGCCGTTCAGAGCCTACTGCGCCAGAGTCATGGAAGATGTCAGGCAGTCAGACACAGTGATACAGGCCGGAGAGTTCCAGATTATCGCGGTTATGTCAGAGTGCCCGTATCAGATGGTTGACGGGATAATCGAGCGTCTTTCGTCAATCACGAACGCACTTTGCCCGACGTTCGAGGAGTTCCTTCATGTTACGCTGATGAACGTCTCGGAAACATACGAGGGCGGGACAAATCTTCCGTCAGCACAGGATCTCGTTGACAAACTGACACAGCAAATGACGCGGAAATATTCGGCCAACGCATTATCGCAATGAAACGAAGCTTACTCAACAAGTTAATACTAGGCTCATGCACAGGGCCTTTCATGTTCGGGATATTGATATTCGTATTGATATTCGTTGCCGGAGACTTGCTGTTTCAGGCGGCAAAGCTGATCATCGAGCAAGGTGTCGCGCTTGGGGTAGTTACGCGGTTATTCTTCTATCGTCTTCCTGAAGTAATCGTCATGACTATCCCAATGTCGTCCCTACTGTCAACACTTCTTGGAATGTCAACCCTTAACGCTGGGAGCGAACTCATTGCGCTTCGTTCTCTGGGGATACCTTTCACGAGGATATTGAGACCTGTAATTGCGGCATCGGTGATGATCTCGTTGATAGGCTTCGGGCTTAATGAGACTGTCGTACCATTCGGGGCAATCGCGGCGGACAGGCTCATGAAGTTCGAGATAATGAAGCACCAAGCCTCTGTAGTTCAGGAAAAAGTCTTCCTTCGAGACGAGGAGGGCGGGAAACTCAAACGCGTACTCTACATCGACACGCTTGACCCTGAAGCCGGAACTCTCAGCGGAATAATGATGCACGAATTTGACAGCGAAGGACGGCTCTCTCACACACTCAACGCCAGGCGCGGAATGTGGCAGAACTCGCAATGGTGGATTGAGGACGGAAGAATGTACGATGTCAACGCAGAAGGCGAAGTGAATCTCCTCTTGAGGTTTGAACGTCAGATGCTGGCACTGAGACTTTCACCGGAGCAGTTACAGCGTTCAACCAGAAGACCCGGCGACATGAGCGCGCATGAATTATGGTCATACATCAAGCAGGGCGAGGCAATAGAGTCGCAATTATCGCAGCTCTGGGTGATGTTCCACTTGAAGATGGCAGTCCCTTGGGCTTGCGTGATAATGGCCGTACTTGGCGCGGGATTCGGGGCATCAAGGCGAGGACGTTCAGGAGGAGGAGTTGGATTCGGGATAAGTGTTGTGATAGTATTCGCATATTACGTGGTGATGTCGCTATGCCGTGCGTTGGGCGAGGCTGGTAACATTCCGCCTTTAATCGCGGGCTGGGGGCCGAATATAGTGTTCTTCTTCATTGCTATTTTCTTCGCGTGGAGGGTCGACAGAATTTGAGCATTGCACTTGTAGCAGGAGGCGGAATACTCCCCGTAGAAATTGCGAGGAAATTGGCCGCACTCCAGAAGCCCGGACTTATATTGTCGCTCGGTGCTGACGTTAAAACTCTAAGGCCGTACGCCGGGAAAATCGTGAAGATGAAGACACCGAATCTAGGGCGCGCAATCAATGAAATTAAGTCCTACGGTGCGGAAAAGTTAATCATGGCCGGATTTATCCCCAAAAAGTTAATATACTGCCTGCCGCTGTTCTTCGACTCATTGTCGCGCTCAGTCTTGAGGAATGCGCTTCATGATGATCATTCGCTTCTCGGTTCTATAGTGTCAGCACTTGAGGGCGAGGGAATTTCCGTCATTCCGTATTGGCAGATACTTCCTGAGTTCATCGCAAAATCCGGGCAGCTCTCCTCACGTTCACCAACAGAGAAAGAACTTTCCGACATCAATTATGGCCGCGAAATACTGCGGGTAATATTACCTTGCTCATTCGGTCAGGGGCTTTGCGTCGCTGACGGATCGGTCGTAGCTGTCGAAGCTATGGAGGGCACGGACAACATGATAACCAGAGCGGGCGGAATTTCGGGGCATGGCGTGGTCGTGAAGATGATGAAGGCTGGTCAGGACATGAGATATGATCTTCCGACTGTCGGGACGAGGACGCTTGAGACTATGCACAAGGCCGGAATGACTTGCCTTGCAGTCGAGGCAGGGAAGACGCTGATACTTGAGCCTGAGAAATTCTTTGAGCTTTCGGAGAAGTACAAGATTGCAATATGGGGGATTAAAGATGACACAGAAATTTCAAGCTGACGAACTGAGCAAAGCACTGGAATATACATCGTCATGCCTTGAGGAAATGAAACTGTCGGCAAAAGACAGAGTTAGATCCGAGCTCATGTGTGAGGAAGCGTTAGTGAGCCTCATGAATCACGCGGACTTCACAAAACGCAGCACCTTCAGCGTGAACGTGAGAAAGTTCTTCGGCGATGTAGTGATAGATTTCGCGGTGCCGGGAGAAGAGTTCGAGTTCTCTGGGGGGACTGGTATTCAGTCGCTGAAAGATGATGACGATCTTCAAGAATCATACGAGGCAATACGGAATATAGTCCTCCGTTCGTTCTCAGGGAACATAAGGTACAAGCATTCCGGTAATCTCAACACTGTACGAATTAAGGCTGTACGTTCAAATTATTCGGGGCTTTACAAGACACTGGCGGCATTATTCCTCGCTGTAGTAGCAGGGGTCATTCTGAGGAATTTTGCTCCCACAAACGTCTCGATATTCGTCAACAATAATATACTCGACCCGATACGTACAGTATTCCTCAACGGCCTCAAGATGTGCGCTGTCCCGATAGTGTTCTTCTCGGTCGTCTCATGTATTGCTGACATGGGCGGGCTTTCTGGAATGAAGAAGACAGGCGGAAGGCTATTCAGGTATTTTGCGGCAAGCCAGATACTCGGGCTGACTGTCGGTTTGTGCCTCATGTACATATTCAGGCCGGGCGAAGGAGTAAATATTCCTGTAACTTCCGGCGAAACTGTGCAGACTCAATCGCTGTCATTCATCGGAATGCTGACTAACTTAGTCGCAGGAAATGTAATCAGGCCGTTCCTTGATGGGGACATGCTTCAGATAATGGTGCTTGCGTTCTTTGTGGGGCTTGCAATCTCCCTGACTGACGCGAAAATCCTCCGCAAAGTTTCAAGTGAGCTTAATGTGGTATTCATGAAGATAACGGAAATTTTCCTTTACCTTACGCCCCTTGTGATGTTCTGTTCGGCGGCCTCGATGATTATCACGGCAGGAGCGGGGACTCTCGTCTCGGCAGCAGGAATAACACTCACGCTGATATTCGGGCACGTAGTAATACTCGTTCTTCTCTGCATGGCCGTGAAATTCCGCGCTAACCTAAATCCCTTCATGATGCTTAGGAAATCCGCGCCGATGCTAGCAACAGCCTTCAGCACATGCTCAAGCATAGCCGCGATCCCTGACAGCATGAAGTGTTCCGATGCAATGGGAATTTCACCATCTCTGTATTCATTCTCAGTCCCTGTAGGTGTGTCAGTCAGCAAGATAACTACCCCGTTGTTTTATGCGGTTACGGTGCTTTCGGCGGCCAACCTTTACGGCGTGAACATAACTCCGTCGGCAATCATTCAGCTTTCGGTAACGATTCTTCTGCTGGCGGTTACGACTCCTTCAATGCCGGGCGGCGGGGTAATCTCGCTGTCAGTTCTTCTTTCGCAGGCGGGATGCCCTCTTGAGTTTGTCGGAATAGCGTTGAGCCTCGAGATGATCATAGATTTCACGGCGACAATGACCATATGTCAGGGGAATTTAGTCTGCACACTTCTTGCGGCGGCTGACGACAATCTTCTTGACCGCGAGAAATACAACCGGCCATGAAGAATATCTTTGTGTCATGCGGCGAGGTAAGTGGCGATATTTACGCGGGGGGATTCATTCGTGAGGCGTTGAAGATCTCACCGTCAGCAAAAATCTGGGGAATGCTAGGCTCTGAGGGAGTTAAGGCCGGAGGAACTGCGTCATGGAGCTATGAGGAGCTGAAACTCATGGGGCTTCTCGAAATTCTCCCCGCAATCCCGCGAATATTGAGGCTGAAACGTAACATAGCCCGCGAAATTATGAGAGTGAAACCTGACGCTGTAGTCCTGATTGACTGCCCTGACTTTCACTTGATGCTCGCAAAATCACTGAGGAAATCCGGATATTCGGGGAAGATAGTCTCACTTATACCGCCGACGGTTTGGGCATGGCGTGCAGGAAGAGTAAAGAACCTGAGGCGAGACTTTGACGTTTGCCTTCCGCTTTTCTCGTTTGAGCATGAGTTCCTGATTTCTATGGGCGTGAGATCGCTTTGGAAGTCTCACCCATTAGTCCGCGAGATTGAGAGTGTAAAAATCCCCGAAAGATTCCGTGAACGTTTCGAGAACAAGCGCGTTATCGCATTGATGCCCGGAAGCAGACGGTACGACATAAAATTCCACCTCGATATACTTCTTGGGACTGCTGAAATTCTCAGGGGTAAGGGATACTGCCCCGTATTCTCGGTCGCTGAGGGACTTAGCGAGTGCCTTGCTGACGAAGTTAGGGAGCGGGCAAGTGCGAGGGGCTTTGATGTTTGGGAGGGGAGCGGGCGCGAATTGATGCTGGGCTCTGAGGCTGTCGCGGGAGTTTCGGGGACTGTGTCGGTCGAGGCAATGCTGCTCCGGCGATTCATGGCCGTAATCTACAACATGAGGCGGCTGAATTATGCGATCCTGAAGAGGCTCGTACATGTCAGAAACATCTCGATTCCCAACATGCTCACGGACAGGCAGGTTTACCCCGAACTTCTCTGCGACGATGCTAACCCAGAACGGATTGTGAGCGAGCTTGAACGCTACCTCAACGATGAGACAGTGAGGCATGAAACCGACAAGGCACTTCAGAAAGCCAGGCTCTCAATGGGAGAATATGACGCTTTCAAATTCTGGGCCGAATGCGTAATTAACGCGTAACATTTTTCGTGAGAGTTGTGTTATTATTACCTCCGTAAAAAAAGGACGACCCCTCCGTCTCTTCGAGACACCTCCCCTTCTCAGGGGCGGTAAGAAACGTCGGAAACCTTGCGCTCCCTGCTAAGGGGGAGAGGGCCAACTTGTTGGCGAGGGGGTATTCTCAAAAATCTTTGCGGAGGTTTTATCATGTTCAAACGTTCATTCATTCTCGCAGCAGCATTCATCATCGCGGCAGTTCCGGCGTTCTCTCACGAACTCACGATAAAAGCATCTGACACGGCCATGAAGGAAGGTCAGCCGTTCAACGCAACAGTACAATCGGCGCACAGGTTCATAGTTCCCGAAGAGGTCGAGATACTTTCGAGGGTCAAGGCAGGAATCATCGAGGACGGAAAATTCGTCCCCTCCGAACTCAAAGCAAATGAGCCGGGTCTCTGCATCGACTTCACCGTAACTCCGAAAGACTTGTCGAAGTCCGTGATTCTCGTCGCAACGAAGGACGGGGAGTCATGGTGCGTTACCAACGAGGGCGGAAAATCTGGAGCGCGCAAAGACCTCGAAGCTCAGGGTCTCAAAGTCATATCGGCCAACAAATACGACAAGTACGCCAAAGCAATCTTCAACACCTCGAAGGACGACAAGAATTTTGCCAGCGTAGTCGGCCACCCTCTCGAAATTGTCCCAGTAACAAATCCAGCGGACGCACAAGTCGGCGAATACTTCAACGTCAAAATCCTCCTCAACGGTCAGCCATACACAGGGCCGGTTTGGGCGACGTATGACGGCTTTGTAACTGAGTACGAGAACACATATGCCTACTACACGGAGGCAGAGAACGGCGAGGCTCATGTGAAGATCACCGCGCCGGGCTGGTGGGGAATAAGGGCGGCAAAGGCTGGGCTTCCGGGAGTTGAGGGCGACTATGACGCTCTGAACCTTCGGGCGTTCCTCCTGTTTGAAGTGAGATGAGGACGAGAATTTTCATCGGGCTGGCGGTTATCGCTGGCCTGATTTCTCTTTCTGACTGTGAAACTCTCGCTCATGGTACGGGCTACAGGCACTCGGAATTTCGGGCGGTCGCTTTGGAGTTCATGTACTCGACGGGCGAGATGATGTCTTACCGTGAAGCGCGGGTATTTTCGCCGAACGATGAAAAGTTCGCGTACCAGACTGGAAGGACGGACGAGAAGGGACGGTTCGCATTCACACCTGACACTTCGGGGACATGGCGCGTTATCGTCCGAGATGAGGAGGGCCATCAGTGTACGGCAGAGATTGATGTTACGGCGGAATTTCTTGCGGGAAAATCTGACGGCGCTCAGAAGCATGATGATGGAACACTTCCGCAGGGTAGGGAGCTTTTCATTCGGGCATTACTTGGGGTAAGCGTAATCTTCAACATAGCTATGATAGTGAGGCGCAGACATGCACATTAGCGAGGGAATATTATCGGGCGGAA
>JAFRSL010000270.1 GCA_017427625.1 Synergistaceae bacterium
CGGTTAGGCTCGTCGTTCAGCCGTTGATATTCTTGTTCCTTTTCCGTTAGCTCGGTGTAAGTACGATTCTGTGGCAGGTCGCCGTAACATTAACAGCAATGCCCGCGGCGGCAAACACAGAAATCATCGCTGAGATGTACGGGAAGGACTATGCTTTCGCGGCGAGTTGCGACGTGGTGTCAACTGTCGTATCATTGTTCAGCGTTCCGATTTTGACGTTGCTCTTCTAGGTACTGAGGGGGTACTGATTTAGTGAGCCATACGCCGTTGACCGACCTATAGAATTTGTGCCCGTCCCTGAACATTTCACCAGACTTCACGGCGTATACAAACGGGTGCTTGTGATCTCCCTTCCGCCTGCCCGTCTTAATGGCTGTGTCTACATCAGCCGACAAGTGAACGTAAAGCCTCGTCATCGGCCGCAATCCTTCAGAATTTATGAGGCTCACGGTATCCTGTGATGTACCATGATAGAGAATTTCCGGCGGTTCAAGCTCCTCAAGTTCAACATCAACATCGACCGAATGCCCCTGATTCGCGCGGATAAATTCTCCGTCGTCGCTGAATGAATACCTGCCCTTGCTGTCAGTCGCAACAATCTCACGCAGAGCCTCAATGTCAATGTGCCTCGTCCTGTTTATGCCCGCGATTAGGTCTGTTACTTTTGCCCAGCCGTGAGCGTCGAGGGTTATCCCTGCAACTTCGGGCTGATGACGCAAGATTAGTGATATGTATCTGCTTAGTGATGAGTTCTTTTCTCTGGACATAAAAAATCCCTCCCGCATGAATTATACAGGAGGGGCTGAAATCTTCTACGCTCTGGCTACTCTTGCTTTCTTGAGCCAGTCTTTGCCGTCAATGAACCTCGACACTATGAACGACACCACATAGTCCCCAGCGGCGTTAATCATTGTCGCAGGCGGGTCAACGAGATTCCCAATCGCAACGAGAATCGGGAACGCAAGCTCCATATGGTTGGGGAAGAATAGCGCACATATTATGTACTCGCCTATATAACCGCCTCCGGGTACACCGCTCATTCCTACCGCCGAGAACACCGCGATTAGGACGATCATCGGGAGCTGTGAGAGCGTCAAAGGCTGTCCCAATACACCCAATACGAACGCGATCTTAAGGACGCAAGAGAAGCATGAACCGTCCATGTGCATTGTCGCCCCAAGAGGAAGAACAATGTCGGAAACGTCCCGCGAAATCCCTGTGTCAGCGGCAGCCTCCATGTTCGTGGGGATTGTTGCGACGGACGAGCATGTTCCGAGCGAAACGACTGCAGGCTTCGTGATGTGCCTGAACATCTCGCGTACACCCTCGCTCCCCGCACCAATCCACGCCATAATCGGGAACGCCGTGAAGACGTAGATGAAGCAGACGGGGTAATATACGAGCAATGCGCGGGCGTAATCCTCCGAAATCTGAGGGCCGTATGTTGCAACGAGGTCGGCGAAAATTGCGAAGAACGCTATCGGCGCGTAATACGTAACGAGATTAACGAGCTTCAGCATTACGGCTGTGAGGCTTTCGAGGAATTTCCTCACTGGTTCTCCAGCTTCACCGCTCAAGTTTGCCGCGAACCCGAAAAGCAACGAGAACACGATTAACGGCAGCATTGCACGGCGTGAGAGAAGTGCAACGAAGTCCTCAACGGTGAAGAAGTTGACGATCATCTGCGTCATTGTTGCGTGAGAACCTACTTCCTCATGCGCGATGTTCGTCCATGCCGCTGTAACGGGCGGGAAGATCAGGACGAGGCCGAAATATATCACAGCCGCGATTGCGCCGGTTATGACGAATGTTACGACTGTTACCCACATTATACGGCCTGAACGCGCGAGGTCTCTTGTGTTTGCGACGGCTCCTGCGATTGACGCGAAGACCATCGGGACGACGATGCAGAACATCAGACGAATGAAGATAGTTCCGAGAAACGCAATGTTTGAGGAGAAGTCAGGATAGAGCCACCCGGTGAACGCACCGAGTATCATTGCGAGAAGAAGAATTGTGAGGAAAACGTAATTCCTCGCTACAGTGCTGGCTTTCATGAATTATGCCTCCTGTGTAAATTTTGATGTGGATATTATAGACCAGTGGGCGGAAAATTTAGCGTTAAATTGTCCAGTCTGAGAGATTGAGTCCGTCTATGCGGGAAAATTCTTGTGTGTTGTTAGTGATTAGGGTTGCGTTGTGAGTGAGGGCGGTTGCGGCTATTAGCATGTCATTGTTGCCGATGAGCTGCCCTTTACGTTCAAGGTCGGCGCGGATTTGACCGTAGATGTCCGCTTCATTTTCACCAAACGGCACAATACTGAAGTCCTAGAGGAAATCTAAAGTTTCCTTGAGTGTTTCGTCAGAACGTTTGCTCTTGTACGCACCGTGCATGAGTTCAGCAACAACTATGGAAGGAATCTTTATGTTACCTTCCTTCATGCCGTGTTGCACAAAATTTGACTTTATAGCCACTGCCGCTTTGCCCTTACGCATGTATTCAATACATACATTTGTGTCTAGAAAGTAGACCACTGTTTAGAATGCCTCCGTTATTGCAGGGATAGGATCATCATGTACTGTGAATGTTTCGTCATCAATTTTTCCGCAGTGAGAAAG